>JBMOHG010000241.1:0-5105 GCA_049317965.1 Paludibacter sp. | reverse complement strand
TAATCGAACTTTTTACGTTTATATTTGTTTAGTTTATGCAATTTAAGTTATAATAAAGATATAAATTAGAATATAATTTATATTTTGTCGTAAATTTGTAGCAGAATATGAAAAAGACAACTATTTGGATATTAATCATCACCATGCTCTTAACTTTTGTAGGGCTTATAGCCTTGCAAGCGAGGTATGTACGCATTAATGCAGAGATGATTGAGAACCAATTCAATGATAACGTTCAAAGAAGTTTATTTCAAACTGTAAGTTTAGTTGAAGAAAACGAAGCGCTTGAATATTTAGGGCAAACGTTAGAAGGCAACGATTATTCGGCAGGAAAAAACAAACTTATGAGTTTGGATGCGCAAAATATACGGTTGAAAAACAATATCGACAGTATGGCCGAAAACCCTAAATTAACTTCGGAACAACTTAACAGACCAAGCATTCGACTTTCAACGCGTCATGGAAAAGCCACTATAGAAGAAACTTCACGCTATTTGCAAGATAAGTTTCAACAAAATTTTTCGCGATCGAAAACAATTCTTGACCAAGCCGTATTCAGATGGTTGAGAGAAACTGACCAAAAAGAAATTAGCGAGCGAGTTAATTTTGAAGAGTTAAATGGGATATTGGAGCGTGTACTCGTAAATAATGGAGTTACCCTACCGTTTTATTATTCAATTGTTGACAAACAAGGAAAAATAATTTACAAATGCCACAAAGATATTCACAGGGATGTTGAAAACATAAACAACAATGTTTATACTCAAAAATTATTTCCTTTTGAAGAAACGAATCAATCGGCTTATTTACAGGTAATTTTCCCGACAAAACAAAATTTCATTTTAAATTCAATGAATTTGTTGTTGCCATCAATTGCTTTGGTAATACTTATATTAATAATTTTCATTGTTGCCATAATCATTATTTTCAGACAAAAGCAGCTGAACAATATGAAAAATGATTTTGTGAACAACATGACACATGAATTTAAAACACCAATATCGACTATATCTCTGGCTTCGCAAATGTTACAAGACCCGGGCGTGGGCAAGACTCCCGAAACACTGAAACACATATCAAATGTAATCAGAGACGAAACCAAACGATTGAGTTTTCAGGTAGAAAAGGTATTGCAAATGGCAATTTTCGAGAGAGAAAAATCGACATTGAAATTAAATGAAATTGAGATAAACTCTCTAATTACAGACATTATAGGGAATTTTTCTCTAAAGGTAACCAGTAAAGGAGGCAAAATTTCCTCCAAACTCAGGGCAACAAACGATGTAGCCTTAATAGATGAAGTGCATTTTACCAATGTTATTTTCAACTTGATGGATAATGCATTAAAATACTGCGACAAACCTTTGTTATTGACAATTGAAACATGGAATGAGAAAGACAACTTGCTCATAAGCATTGAAGACAATGGCATTGGAATACACAAGGACGATCTGAAAAGAATTTTCGAAAAATTCTATAGGGTACACACAGGGAATCTTCATAATGTAAAAGGCTTTGGATTAGGCCTTGCTTATGTTAAGAAGATTGTTACAGAGCACAGAGGCTCCATAAAAGTGGAGAGTGAATTAAATATCGGAACTAAATTTATTATTACAATACCAACACTTTAAAAATTACGATTATGACTGACGAAAAAGTAAAAATTTTATTATGCGAAGATGACGAAAATCTTGGCATGTTATTGAGAGAGTATTTAATTACAAAAGGTTATGATGCAGATTTGCAGCCTGATGGTGAAGCTGGTTATAAAGCTTTTTCACGCAACAAATATGACTTGTGCGTACTTGATGTGATGATGCCTAAAAAAGACGGATTTGCACTTGCTGCCGATATCCGTTCGATGAATACCGAAGTGCCAATTGTTTTCCTTACAGCTAAATCGATGAAGGAAGATATTTTACAAGGTTTCAAACTTGGTGCTGACGATTATTTGTCAAAACCATTCAGCATGGAAGAATTATTGTATCGTATTGAATCAATCATGCGCCGTGTGAAAGGTAAAAAAGCCAAAGATGTAGTTGTATATCAACTTGGTGGATTTACATTTGATGCACAAAAACAAATGTTGATTTTTGCTGGAGAATCTAAAAAATTAACCACTAAAGAATCTGAATTGTTGAATTTGCTTGCTGCAAATGCCAATAGCATTTTGGAACGTAATTTCGCATTGAAAACTATTTGGGTAGATGATAACTACTTCAATGCACGTAGCATGGATGTGTATATCACCAAATTACGTAAATTATTGAAATCAGACGAAAATGTTGCTATTATCAACATTCATGGTAAAGGTTACAAACTGATTACTCCACAGGTTAAAGAAGACTAAAACCATTGACAATTTAACGATTGACAATTGACAATTAAAAAAACCGCTCAACAAGGCGGTTTTTTTTGTTTGTTTGATAAGCTTTTTTTCTCAGAATTATCATTTCACTTCAAGCATCATTTGAGTGCCACCAAGTGGTTGTCTGTGACCATAATCCAATATGGCAGCTAATGCATATTTACCTTTTGTAAGGTCAACCGGAAGTTGTAATTTTACAGTCCGCATTCCATCAGGATAAACGGTTACTTTTACCGGATTGAATTTTTGTTCTTTGGCAGTTTGCATATCGGCAAGTGCTAAAGAAACATTAGCGTCAATTACATTGTCGCCCGTATTTGTAATAAGCACATCGAACGAACGTTGTTTGTCACCGGGCTTGGTTGTCTCTTTTAAGCCGGTAATGGTTGCTTTATAATTATTATTACTTTTTGGAGATTGTTTTACCAAAATCACAATACGGGGAACCAACACAACACCGGTTGCCAGACTTTTATCAGCTTCGAAAGTTGATTGTTCTTTGCTGACTTCTACAAAAATCATACACCATCTTGATGAAAACCCACTTTTTGGAACCGTCATAAGTGCCTCAATAGTAGTCGACTGATTAGGATTCAATTCTACAAACGAAGGATTGAGTGTTATCCAATCGGCACATGTCCTTTTACTGCTTCCTGCCGGAACCGATTTTTTATTTCCTTCATTATCCAACACATAATCAGATATTTTCAATGTGTATTTTTGAGGTTTACTGGAGTGGTTTATCAAATTAATTTGTTTTGTTTGAATTTCGCCGGGGTCAGCATTGAAATTCATTAATACAGGTGATACCTCAAAATCTTGTGCTAAAATGCTGGATGCGAACAATAAAATCGATAAAGTAAATCGTATACGAAACATAAGTAAAATGATAAAGTGTAAGAATCTTTTGAAATTTTTAAGCTGAGTTATAACACAAAGTTTATAATTCCGCAAAAGTAATGATTTGTATTTAAACAACTACACACATAGTCTAAAATTAACTAATAGTTTGCATTTAAAAATTCCGGCAATTTATTTCATAGCATTCTGATAAATCTACAAAAAAACGATTCATTTCTATCTAATTGAAAAAAAAGTAATTCTTTTTATTTCATTTCACTACAATTTTATCGAATTTATGAAATAATTATTATCTTTGCTGTTCAAAATCATAAATTGGAATTGATTTGATATTTATTTTTAAATTGCGTGCTGATTAACTTAAAGCACGCAAATTTTAGCAGAGAATAATTTTCTTATTTACATAAATTACACAATCTAAAATCATGCAACAAATTAAATTTTACAGTGGTGAAAATATTCCATTGGAATTACACAAAGTACGTATTGTACAAAAATTAAACTTAGTACCTATCGAACGCCGCTTGGAAGCACTTTACGAAGGAGGTTTTAACACTTTTCGTTTGAGCACAAAAGATGTTTTTCTTGATATGTTAACCGACAGCGGAACAAATGCAATGAGTGACAATCAATTGGCAGCAATGATGCAAGCCGATGATGCTTATGCAGGTTCACAAAGTTTTGTACGTTTACAAACTGCTGTTAAGGATGTATTGGGCAAGGAACTTCTACTTCCCGTTCACCAGGGTCGTGCAGCCGAAAGTATAATTTCGATAGCTTATGTAAAAAAAGGTAGTTTAGTACCTATGAACTATCACTTTACAACCGCAATGGCTCACATTACTCAAAATGGTGGTAAAATTGTGGAATTACTTTACGATGAAGCTTATGTGATTAATTCTAATCATCCATTCAAAGGAAATATGAATATTGAGAAGTTGGAAGAAGTGATAATAAGTCACGGTGCAGCCAATATTCCATTTATCCGTATGGAAGCATCAACCAACCTGATTGGTGGACAACCATTCTCGGTTCAAAACTTACGCGATGTTCGTGCAATAGCTACCAAATATGGTATTCGTATCGTTCTGGATGCCAGTTTACTTGGCGAAAATGCTTATTTGGTATTACAACGCGAAGAAGAATTTAAGAATTCTAACATGACCGATATTATGAAAATCATGACAGCACAAGCTGATTTGGTTTATTTCTCGGCACGTAAAATTAGCTCTTCACGTGGTGGTGGTATGTGTACCGACCGTATGGAAATCTACAAAGAATTAGAAGCATTAGTTCCACTTTATGAAGGTTTTACAACTTATGGTGGTATTTCTATCCGCGAAATTGAAGCGATGGCTGTTGGACTTTACGAAACTCAAGACGAAACAATGATTTGCCAAAGTCCTAGTTTTATCAAATATCTTGTTGAAGCTTTAGATGCCAAAGGAATTCCAGTAATTAAACCTGCCGGTGTATTGGGTGCACACTTGGATGCAATGCAGGTTTGTGCACATATTCCACAAACTGAATATCCTGCAGGTGCTTTGGCTGCAGCTTTATTTTTAATTTCGGGCGTTCGTGGTATGGAACGTGGTTCTATTTCCAATCAACGCGATGAAGATGGAAATGAAACTTATGCCGACATGGAATTGCTTCGTTTAGCAGTACCTCGCCGTGTATTTACACTGTCGCAAATTAAATATGTTGAAGACCGTTTAAATTGGTTGTATGCTAACCGTGAGTTAATTGGCGGTTTACGCTTCGTTTATGAACCACCAGTACTTCGCTTCTTTATGGGTGGGTTGGAACCTACAAGCGATTGGCCTCAAAAATTAATGGCTAAATTTAAAGCAGATTTTGGAGAAAGTCTTTAAAT
>JBMOHG010000240.1:0-5112 GCA_049317965.1 Paludibacter sp. | reverse complement strand
ACGCGGTCTTTTTTCTCTTTCATTTCCACTTCCGAAGCAGCACCAACATAAAGTACAGCTACACCACCGGCCAATTTAGCCAAACGTTCCTGTAATTTTTCACGGTCGTAATCAGAAGTAGTAGCAGCAATTTGTGCTTTAATTTGTGCAACCCGATTAGCAATTGCATCTTTTGAGCCTGCGCCATTTACAATTACTGTATTGTCCTTGTTTACAGTTACTTTTTCTGCTGTTCCCAACATTTCGAGAGTGGCTTGTTCCAGTTTTATGCCTTTTTCTTCCGAAACAACTATACCACCAGTAAGGATGGCAATGTCTTCAAGCATTTCCTTGCGACGATCACCAAATCCGGGAGCTTTAACAGCACAAATTTTCAAATTAGCACGTAAACGATTTACCACCAATGTAGTTAACGCATCGCTATCAACATCTTCGGCAATAATCAATAAAGGGCGACCAGATTGAACTGCAGGTTCCAAAACAGGAAGTAATTCTTTAAGATTTGATATTTTTTTGTCGTGGATAAGAATATATGGTTTTTCCATTTCCACTTCCATTTTTTCGGTATTGGTAATAAAATAAGGTGAAATATATCCACGATCGAATTGCATACCTTCTACAACTTCAATATGTGTATCGGTACCTTTTGCTTCTTCGATAGTAATTACTCCATCTTTTGACACTTTACGCATTGCATCAGCAATTAGTTTCCCAATAACAGCATCGTTATTTGCCGAGATTGAAGCTACTTGTTCAATCTGTTCGTAATTGTCACCTACCACTTTTGCCTGTGAAGCAATGCTTTTTACAACATTTATAACTGCTTTGTCAATTCCGCGTTTCAAATCCATAGGATTTGCACCAGCAGCAACATTTTTCATGCCTACGCTTACGATTGATTGTGCTAGAACAGTAGCAGTTGTGGTACCATCACCGGCATCATCGCCTGTTTTTGAAGCTACTTCTTTTACAAGTTGAGCGCCAAGGTTTTGAAATGGATCTTCCAATTCAATTTCTTTTGCAACTGTAACACCATCTTTAGTGATGTGTGGTGTTCCAAATTTTTTCTCGATAATTACATTACGACCTTTTGGGCCAAGTGTTACTTTTACGGCATTTGCTAACTCATCGACCCCTTTTTTAAGCTGATCACGAGCATCAAGATTGAATAAAATTTCTTTAGACATAATATTATTTACTATTTGTTCATTTACTATTTACTATTAAAGACCAATTACTGTTTTCGATTTATTATTTTTGATATAAAAATACATGGATCCGTACTAATTTAATCCCCTTTAGGGGCTAGGGGTTCTTTATTCCCCCTTTAGGGGGTTAGGGGGCAGCTTTTTAAATGATTGCCAAAATATCCGATTGTTTCATAATCAAATATTTAACGCCTTCCCATTCAAGTTCAGTACCGGCATATTTGCCATATAAAACTGTGTTTCCAACGGTAACAACCATTTCTTCATCTTTTGTTCCGTTACCTACTGCTAATACTTCACCTTTTAATGGTTTTTCTTTGGCTGAATCTGGAATAATGATTCCACTTATTGTCTTCTCTTCTGCAGGAGCAGGTTTTACCAACACGCGGTCGGCTAATGGTTTAATGTTCATATTTTTAAAATTAATTTATAAATTATTAGTTTCAATTTTCAGTATTACTTAATTTGAATATTGATCATTCTTTAGTTTGAAACAATATGTGATGACAAGTTCATATCAGATTTTATGCCAAGTTGTAATTATGTCACTTTTGACGCTGTCAGGCAAAGTAAACCAAATTAAAAAAAAAGAATGCTGACAACTTGTCATTTTTCTATTGACAACTTGCACAAAAATAGTATTTTGTACAAATCATAGAGTAGGAGCGAGGGGGATTTTCGTTTCAGAAACCAACGTAGGATTTTTTTAGTGAAGATAAATTTTAATGCAAATAAAGTGTTTAGTTTCCAACTTCTAATTTTTACAAAAGTATGTAATAATTTCGATTCGTCAATTAGAAACGGATAGTGACCGGTTTGATAAAGCAGATAAAGATTACGGGTTCCTTCTTCAGTTTTTTGTATAAAGGTTTCATTGTTATCTAATCCTCTATGAATTAGTGGATTTTCAATATGCAGAAAATCACAACCCAACTCATGTAATTGATGTCCGAAAAGCGTGTCCTCATGCCCATAGCCACGTATGGTTTCATCAAATCGGACTTTATTAAATAATGATTTTGAAATCATAAAATTAAAAGTGGCAAAATTGTGATACGTATTATGTTTGCTTCGTTGAACTGCTGAACGGGCTTCACGTATTCTGCCATATTTCAACCGAAGACTAAAAGCGGAATTTTGTTCGTTTTGATCATAAGCTGTGCCACCAATTACTACACACTCTTCTTTGCAAAACGAAATATATTTTTCTACAAAATGTGCCGAACAAACTTCAGCATCACAATCAATAAATAATAAATGATTATATTTTGCTTCGTCAGCAAGTTTATTACGAATTGCTGAACGACCAATATTCTTATTTAATTCAATATGACGACAATAATCTAATTGCTTTATCTTTTTATTTTCAGCTACATACAAGCTGGAACCATCTTCCATAACAATGATTTCAAAGTCGATATAACTATCTTTCGCTTGTAAATATAGATCGTTTACAAGTTTAGAAATATCATGATTATATGTTGGAATCAGAATTGAAAGCATGATTGCAAATTTACTTTATTGAAATGAAATACTTATTATTTACTGTTTTGTAATGTGTTGAAAGCTTATTCTTCTCTTATATTTGTTGCGATTAAACATTTAATAAAAGATTGAGTTTTTCAAGGAGTTTTTCGATACTTTGAAATTCGGTATTATCAACAATCCAACTTGTTTCCGTTACCGAAATGTGAAATTTAGCATCCTGAACTACCATATATCCAGCACGTGCCAAAGCTCTTAATGTCCAATACATACGGGTTTTATCTCCTGTTACCCAAACTTTTTTTGTCATTGGATAATTCATAGAGAAATTTCCATTTGCCTCATTAAAAACATATGATTTACTTTGAAAAACCCGATTAAAACTACCATTAAAAACTAAATCTTCAGGAACTCCACATTCAACTCCATATTCAGAGCTTATTAACCAAATCCTATCGGCCGCTTGTAGCGCCATATCCAATTCATGTGTTGAAAGGAGAATTGCTTTGTCAGTTTTATGTGCCAACCTATGCAGCAAAAGCATAATTTCCACTCTATTTGGTAAATCGAGATGTGCTGTAGGTTCATCAAGCATTATAATGGGTGTGTCCTGTGCTAATGCTTTGGCAATCATAGCTCTTTGACGCTCACCATCCGATAATTCATTGATGTTATGATGCATTTTATGTTCAAGATGTACCATTTGAATGGCTTCTTGAATAATTGTATTTTCTTCATTAGAAATACCTCCCCACCAATTGCTGTGAGGATGTCTTCCCAACGACACAAGATTATACACCGAAGTGTTTTCTATTTCAACCCTTTCGGTTAAAACCATTGCTATTAAAAGTGCTTTTTCACGTTGTTTTAGGCTCGAAATTTCTCTTCCATCAATAGTTGTAATACCTGCTAATGGCTTCTGTAATGTTGATAACGTGCGTAATAACGTTGATTTACCACTTCCATTTGGTCCAATCAAACATACCAATTCACCTGCCCGCAATTTTAAATTAAGTTCAGATTGTATTTTCTCGATATTACCCTTTTTCGAATAACCTATAGTAAGTTGATTTGTTGAAAGTATGGCCATGAAAAGTAAATTGTGATTTAGATATAAATGTTTTGATAATAATCAAGTCTCTACGTAATATTTCGTCGTAATATTATCCAAATAATTATTGGAGCTCCGAATAATGCACTGATTGTATTAATTGGCAAAGTATAAGTTGGTAATTGTGAAATAATATCACATATAAGAATCAGTGAAGCACCACATAAAACAGTAGCAGGAAGTAGAATTTTATGACTTGCAGTACGGAAAAGTCCACGTGCAATATGAGGAATAGCTACTCCCACAAAGGCAATCGGTCCCGTAAAAGCTGTTATTCCACCGGCTAATAATCCTGTAGCGACGACAATTAATAATCGGGTTCTAATAATTGAAACTCCTAAACCGCGTGCATAATTTTCACCTAATAATAATCCATCAAGACGTTTTTGCAGAAAAAATGCCATGCTTAATCCAATCAAAACAACCGGTAAAAGTACCTGCATATAAGTCCATGTAACGGCACTTAAACTTCCAAAAGTCCACATTACAAATAGTTTAATGGCATCAGGATTACTGAAGTTTTGTAATACACTTACCAACGAACCGGCAATAGTGCCAAACATTAACCCAACTATAAGTAACGAAACTGCATTTTGTACTTTAAATGAAATGCCTACAACCATTACCAAAACAATTGATGCACCGATTATTGCAGCTACAATCAAAGCCCAGCCACTGCTTACAAAAGCTATTGGTAAAAATGAAGCAGCCATCATTACTAATGCCACACCAAGACTTGCCCCCGAACTAACTCCTAAAATATATGGGTCGGCCAATGAATTTCTAAATAATGTTTGCATCATTAACCCCGCTACCGAAAGTGATGCGCCCGCCAACACCGCTGTAATGGCTTTTGGTAACCTAAAATTCAACAGTATTTCTGTGTTAATTCCATTCTCACTATTTCCAAGTAGAACTGACATTATTTCGCGAAGAGATATATGAATACTTCCCCATGCCAAATCGGCAAGAAAAAGACCCAAAGTGAGTATAGAAAGTGAGAGAAATAATATGAAGGTACGGGATTTCATATATTATAAATTGCCATTTTTGAATAAAAATCCTTTCACAGTAGTGTGAATCTAATATTTTGTGCTAAAAAATACAGTCACAATTCTGTGATTTAACAGTTGAGTGCTAAAAAGTAAATTCACAACAGTGTGATTTAACAGCTGACTACTCAGATGTTCATTCACATCAATGTGAAAGTCTGTCCGAGGGGTCAGACAGACTTTCACAATACTGTGAACCTTTTTTAATGGTCAAAACCTTAAAAAGTAGTCTTAGTCTTTTACACAACGTACAGAA
>JBMOHG010000239.1:0-5173 GCA_049317965.1 Paludibacter sp. | reverse complement strand
GCCATTGGATGTTATTTGGCTGTGAAATTTAAAGAACGCAAAGGTTGGGATGATGCTCTTGATGTATGGGGTGTGCATGGAATGGGCGGAGTAATTGGAACAATTTGCCTGGGATTATTTGCAAATAGTTCTATAAATGCAGTTATTCCTAACGGCCTGTTTTTTGGTGGTGACGGAATGTTATTATTAAAGGAATGTGTAGCAATTCTGTTCGCAATTTCTTATGCATTTATTTTTACTATATTGTTATTCAGAGCAATCAATAAATTTATACCGGTACGTGTTTCGGATATGGAACAAACTG
This sequence comes from Paludibacter sp., assembly GCA_049317965.1. Taxonomy (GTDB): domain Bacteria; phylum Bacteroidota; class Bacteroidia; order Bacteroidales; family Paludibacteraceae; genus Paludibacter. The sequence continues at coordinate 4,869 of JBMOHG010000239.1, read as the reverse complement.
TTGGTTTGGATTTAATACATCATGGCGAAGTGGCCAGACAAAGCTAATGGTATATTTGTTGAAAGAAAATGGGCAACATTCTATAAAAGTTAGAATGTTGCCCAAAATATTTTAATAGATTGATTTCTTAATCTTCAATTTTCATCAGTTTTTTCAGTAGCACTGGTAATTCTACCGGTCTGCGGGCTACAGGAACTCCAATACTTTCAAAAGCTGCAATTTTTTCTTCTGCAGTTCCACTTCCACTCGAAATAATTGCTCCAGCATGTCCCATTCTTTTTCCCGGAGGTGCTGTTTGTCCTGCAATAAATGCAACTACAGGTTTGGTAATGTGTTTTTTGATATAATCTGCAGCGCGCTCTTCGGCATCACCACCAATTTCACCAATCAAAACAATAGCTTCAGTTTGAGGGTCGTCCTGAAACATTTGAAGTAATTCAAGGTAATATAATCCTGCTACAGGGTCACCACCAATACCTACACAAGTACTTTGTCCTAATCCATTTGACGTAAGTAAGCTAACCATTAAATAAGTCAGTGTGCCACTTCGACTCATCAATCCAACATTTCCTTTCATGAAAATGTCACCTGGCAAAATTCCAACCATTGCTTCACCGGGAGTAATTAAACCGGGACAATTAGCACCAATTAATTTTGTGCCTTTCTTTTTAAGATAAGATGTAACTCTTACCATATCAAGTGTTGGAACGCCTTCTGATATGCAAATTACAAGTTCAATTCCGGCATCTGCCGCTTCCAAAATTGCATCTGCTGCCAATGGTGCCGGTACAAAAATAACGGATGTGTTTGCTCCGGTAGCTTTTACAGCATCTTCTACGGTATTAAAAACCGGAATACCTTCTACATCTTGTCCACCTTTACCGGGCGAAACACCCGCTACCACGTTTGTGCCATAAGCTTTCATTTTTGAAGTATGAAAACTACCATCTCGTCCTGTAATACCCTGAACGAGTAATTTTGTATTATTGTTTACTAATATGCTCATATTCTTTGTGTTTTATTTTGGGTATGAAATTTGAATTATTTATGACTTAAATCAACCAACTAAATTGCATAATCTGATGGCTTCCTGAGCAGCTTCACTCAACGAGTTGACAGTTGGCAAATTGTAATCACTAATTATTCGAAGACCTTCCTCAGCATTTGTACCTGACAACCGAATAACAATCGGTATAGTTACTTTCATTTCATCTAGTGCTGTCACCAATCCTTTGGCCACATCATCGCAGCGGGTAATACCTCCAAAAATATTGATCATTATTACTTTCACATTTTTGTCAGAAAGCAATAAATTCATGGCATCAATTACTTTTTGAGGATTGGAGCTACCACCAATATCAAGGAAGTTGGCAGGACTACCACCATAATACTTAATTACGTCCATAGTTGCCATGGCTAAACCTGCACCATTTACCATACAGCCAATTGAACCATCCAAACGAATATATGTCAATCCTTTATCTTTAGCATCTATTTCTTTTATCTCATCTTCAGTTGGTTCGTTTAACGCTAATATCTCATCCTGACGATACAAAGCATTGTCATCAAAATTCATTTTTCCATCCAACGCCAATAGTTTTCCATCATCAGTTATTACTAATGGATTTATTTCTACTAATGAAGCATCTGTATCTAAAAATATCTGGTAAAGTTTTTGGAACAAATCTGCGCCTTGTTTTACAATTGCAAAATCATCAAAAAGTCCAAAAGCAATTTTGCGGGCAAGAAATGGAGTCATTCCTAAATCGGGGTCAATTGTAAATTTCAGAATAGCTTCAGGATTGTCCTTTGCAACTTCTTCAATTTCAACACCACCTTCTTTGCTGCCCATAAATATCACCGACTTTGTATTACGGTCGATGGTTAAGCCAACATAGAATTCAGAATTAAATTTTACACCTTGAGCCACCAACACTTTTTCTACAATATAGCCTTTAATATCCATACCTAAAATTTGTTTGGCTGCTTGTTTTGCATCTTCCAACGATTTGGCTAATTTTACACCTCCAGCTTTACCTCTTCCGCCGGCCAATACTTGTGCTTTTACCACCACAGGGTAACCTAATTTTTCTGCCGCCACTGCTACTTCTTCCACTGTGTAGCAAACTACTTCTTTGGTAACCGGAATTGAGTAGCGCGAAAAAATTTCTTTTGATTGATATTCGTGAATTTTCATGAAATAATATGTTTGAATTCTATATAAATGAATGAATTTTTTTTAATTTGATTGAAGTTCAATAAAGGAATTAATGACGCGCCAAAGATAACATTTTAATTTTGTAATCAATCCAATTAACGTAAATAAATTGATGTTGTTCATTCGTAAATGATAATTCTTTGTTTTTTTGAAAAGATTAAATTTCTTAATTCTGATTCTTAAACTCTTATCGCTAAATTTCAAACATCACGTTAATCGGTTTTATTCGACTACTGTAGTTAATGAACTAAAATATAACACTAATTTTAGTCTTTGTACATGTAAATTCGTAAAATAGTTTTATATTTGCATTTTAACCAAACAATTTAAGTCGAAATTTTAATAATGTTGAATCATTAATTAATGTTGTGATAGCTTGGTTTTGACCAATTTAATTTCATATAAATCATAACTAAACTGCATTATCAAATTTTCAAATTAACTTTACAATTTTTTTTATGATCTACATTTGTCTTTTGATTGCTCTTTTTGCTGCTGAAATAGGTTATTTCCGTATTGCCGACCATTTCAATATTATTGATAAACCAAATGAAAGAAGTTCGCATTCACAAATAACCTTGCGCGGTGGTGGAGTGATTTTCTATATTGGAATCCTTCTGTTTTTTTTCGTTCAAGGTTTTCAATACCCATGGTTTTTAATTGGTTTAACTCTAATAACGATTATTAGTTTTGCCGATGATATTAAACCACAGTCATCTAAACTAAGACTTTTAGTTCATTTTACAGCTATGGCATTGATGTTTTATGAATGGGGTTTGTTTAATTTTCCTTGGTTTTATACATTACTTGCATTAATATTTTGTACCGGAATTTTGAATGCCTACAATTTTATGGATGGCATTAATGGAATCACCGGAAGCTATAGTTTAGTAGTTATTGGTGCTTTATGGTATATAAACAGGGATGTGCAATTTGTAGATACAAACCTTATATATATATTGCTATTGAGTCTATTGGTATTTAATTTCTATAATTTTAGAACTAAAGCAAAATGTTTTGCCGGCGATGTTGGTGCTATAACTATTGCTTTTATTATAGTTTTTTTGCTTGGGCAATTAATAGTAAAAACAGAAGATTTTAGTTACATACTTTTATTGGTTATTTATGGCGTTGATTCAATTCTGACCATTATACACAGAATAATTTTAAAGGAAAATATTTTTGAACCTCACCGTAAGCACGTATTTCAGATTATGGCAAATGAATTAAAAATGCCACATTTGTTAGTCTCACTTGTATATGCATTTCTACAAATTATAATAGTAGTTGGATTGTTGTATTTTAATTCACATGCATATTTGTATTCCGCAATTGTAATTCTTGTATTATCAATTTGCTATGTGATTTTTAAGAAAAGATATTTTCATTTACATTAGAAAATTGATTCAAACCGTTGAAATTAATATAATTATAAATTATTTATATGAAGAAAGTATTTGTAAGTGGTTGCTATGATATGTTGCACAGTGGACATGTGGCTTTTTTTGAGGATGCAGCTCAGCATGGTGATTTGTATGTTGGTATTGGTTCTGATAAAACTATTAATGAATTAAAAGCGCGTAAAACGATAAATTCAGATGCAGAACGACTTTACATGGTAAAATCATTGAAAGTAGTAAAGGATGCTTGGATTAACAGAGGTGGCGGTTTATTGGATTTTTTGGAAGAGTTGAATGAACTAAAACCCGATATTTTCTTTGTAAATGCAGATGGTCATACACCTCAAAAAGAAGCATTGTGCAAAGAAATGAATATCGAATACTTGGTCAGTAAGCGTGTACCGCATGGTAATTTGCCGGCTCGTTCAACCACTGCTTTACGTCAGGAATGTCGCATACCATATCGTATCGATCTGGCAGGTGGATGGCTAGATCAACCTTATGTTAGTAAATATGCCGATGGTTCGGTGATAACAATTTGCGTAGAACCAGATTTTGAATTCAACGACAGAAGTGGAATGTCGACCAGCAGTAGAAAAAAAGCCATTGAATTATGGCAAACAGATATACCCGATGGTGACAAAGAAAAGTTGGCAAAAACACTTTTTTGTTTTGAAAATCCACCGGGAACAAAATATGTAAGTGGTTCACAGGATTCGTTAGGCATTACTATGCCGGGTTTAAATAAATTTTTTTATGATGGTGGCTATTGGCCATCAGATATTCAAACCGTGTTGATTTCTGAACTTCTTGATTGGATAGAACAACGTATTTGGATGATTCCATTATATCCTCGTCATCAAGGTTATGATGTGTTGGCAAATACACAAATTGACGAAAAAGGAGCTAAATGGTTAAGTGATGCTACAGAGTCGTGTTGGAAAGCTTTACAACAACAAGATGCAAAGGCTGTTGGAAAAGCTATGACTGACAGTTTTGAGGCGCAAATCAGTATGTTCCCCAATATGGTATCACCTGATATACTGGAACAAATTGAAAATTACAAAAATAATGTTTTAGGATGGAAAGTGAGTGGCGCTGGTGGTGGTGGTTACTTGATTTTTTTCAGCGAAATACCCATCGAAAATGCCATACAAATTAGAATCAGAAGATAAATAGCACTTTTCGCAAATACTAAATAAACGCATATTGAATGATTTCAAAAAAATGAAATTCAGTATGCGTTTATTT
>JBMOHG010000238.1:0-5177 GCA_049317965.1 Paludibacter sp. | reverse complement strand
TAAAATTAATTCTGATTCAAAACGGGAATAAGGTTAGTGTATAAAAAATAATACAATCATTAATATATTGTATTTGGAAAATTTGAAGCTATGATTATGATTAATTTACAAAAGCAATAAATAAATGTTTGACTAAATTTAAAACAACCAATCGCTTAAAAATCTGCTTACTAAAAACACATATTATTATTTTTAGCATATTTCTAAACAGCAAAAAACTTAAAAAATCATGATGAATTCAACATTTAAAAATGCCCACATCCTTATAGTTGATGATAAGGTTGCAAATATCGAATTACTTGAAGATTTATTGGAACAAAACGGATATACAAATGTAAAATCAACCACTGACCCCCGTCAGGTGGTAGGTTTGGTTGAATCATTTAGTCCGGACATAATTTTACTGGATTTGATGATGCCTTATATGAGTGGATTTGAAGTAATGGAAGAACTAAATAAAACAATCACCCAAGACACTTATATTCCGATACTTGTGCTGACAGCCGAAATTAGCTTTGAATCGAAAAAAAGAGCACTAACCGGCGGTGCAAAAGATTTTCTATCAAAACCATTTGATTTAAGTGAAGTAAGCATGCGTATTAAAAATCTGCTCGAAACGCGCTATTTATATCAGTTGATAGAAAATAAAAATCTAAAATTAACTGTAAAAGTAATTGAAAGGACAAATGATTTGGAAATAGCTTATAAAGAAATTACCAAAGCAAATAAAGAATTAGAATCGCTCGATAAGGCAAAACTTGAATTTTTGAATATTATCAGCCATGAAATTAGAACACCGCTGAATGGTATTAAGGGCTTTACTGAAATTCTAAAAAAACGAATAGATTCACCACAGTTACTGGAATTTCTTCAATATCTGGAAATCTCAGCCGAAAGACTCGAAAAATTTTCATATCAGGCATTATTGATTGCACAACTTCGTACAAAAAAATATGATATCTATTTTGAAGATATTCCTATTCTTACACTTCTGGACATAGTTAGTAAAAAGCTAAAGACAAAATTAGATAAGAAAAATATTCATATTGAGTTTCAGAAAGATGCTGACCTTTTTAATATTAAAGCCGATTTAAATTTAGCTCAAATCTGTTTTGAATGTTTGATTGACAATGCTATAAAATACTCTCCTAAAAATGAAATTGTGTTGATGAACATATATTCTGATAACGGATACACTAATATTGAAATTATTGACAAGGGATCAGGTTTTTCGCAGACAGCTTTAAAAAACTTATATAGCTTTTTTGGTGTGGGCGAAAAACATATTGATGAAAATACGGGATTGAATCTGGCACTGGTAAAGCTAATAATGAATGCCCACAGGGGAGATATTAAAGTTTCAAATAATGAAGTTGGTGCCACAGTGAAGTTGACCTTTAAGAACAAATAGTAACAAATTTCAAATCTGTTATATTTCTAAGTTGAATGCTGAATTGATTGACTTAGTTTTTAAAATTTATAAAACTCAATATGAAAGAAAATAATAAATCTGTCACTAATACAATCCGTTCAAAAGCTGAAGAGATAATTAACAACCGACCCAATATTGATTCATACACAAACATGTCTGAAGTTGAGATAAAAAAACTAATTCACGACCTGGAAGTACACCAGATAGAGTTGGAAATGATAAACGAAGAGCTTGTTGCCCAAAATAAGGCGGAAGAAATTGCAACTGATAAATATGTAGAATTATACGATTTTGCACCATCAGGATATTTTACTCTCTCAAAGATTGGCGAAATTATTGAACTAAATCTTAGTGGAGCAAAAATACTGGGTAGCGAACGATTGAAATTGAAAAATAGCCACTTTGGTTCATTTGTTTCTAAGGATTCAAAGCAGGATTTCAATCTCTTTCTCGAAAATATCTTTCATTCTCATTCCATCGAATCGTGCAGTTTATCGATATTAGATAATGATAATCCTGATATTCGTGTTCACGTAACAGGCATAATTAGTCAAAATTTAGAGCAATGTCAAATTACAGCGGTAGATATAAGCGAGAATTGGTATGAGCATCAAAAATTAATACAGAGCCAGGATAAATATGCTAAAGCCTTTCTAACTACAACGTATGGTGTTATTATATCTCGTGTGGATGATGGAAAATTGATTGAGATAAATGATGCTTTTTGTAAAATTACAGGTTATTCGAGAGATGAAGCACTTGCAAGCACTTCACAAAGCTTAGATTTGTGGATTGATATTGAAGACAGAAATAAAGTTGTTAAAGCTTTGAGAGAAACCGGAAGGTTTTCGGAGATGGAATTCCGTTTTAGAAAGAAAAATGGTGAAGTGATAATTGGTGCAATGTCGTCATCACTTGTCAATATAAATAATGAAAATTGTATTTTATCGAGTATCAATGATATTACTGAGCGAAAAAAAGCAGAAGAAAAATTATTAGAAAGCGAATTACAATATCGTACTTTGGCCGACAGCGGTCAGGCTCTAATATGGACTGCTACTCCTGATAAAAAGTGTGATTATTTCAATAAAGTTTGGCTCAATTTTACAGGAAGAACCATTGAACAAGAGTTGGGCGACGGATGGGCAGAAGGAGTTCATCCGGATGATTTAGATATGTGTTTTGATATTTTTACAACTTCATTTGACAAAAGAGTAGATTTCAGCATGACATATCGTATGCGACGTTTCGATGGTGAATATCGTTGGATTTTAGATGAAGGAAAACCAAGGTACAATATGCTCGGTGAGTTTATTGGTTACATAGGCAATTGCTTGGATATTACCAATATGAAAGAGTCAGAAGAGAAGATAAAACAAAGCGAAGAAAAATACAGAACAATTATAGAATCTCAATCTGAAGGTATTGGAATTGTTAACGAAAAGGAAGTTTTTACTTTTGCAAATCAGGCTGCTTGTAGAATTTTCGATTGTGAGCATCTCGAAGAAATGTCGTTGTTTGATTTTTTAACTCCAACTGAAACAGAGAAAATCAATCAGCAAACACTACATCGACAGAATGGTATTTCCAACAATTATGAGTTACAAATTACAACACAAAAAGGGAATGTCAAATATATAAGTGTTAGCTCTGAACCTAAATTTAATGCAAATTCAATCTATGAAGGTGCTTATGCTGTTTTTCGTGATGTAACGGAACGTAAACTTGCACAAGATGCATTAACACTAAGCGAAGAAAAATACCGCAAAGATTTATCATTACTTAACTCGATTTTTGAGAGCCCGATAAATATTATTGTTTTTTCGCTTGATATAAATTATTGTTATACAGCATTTACAAAATATCATTCACAAACCATGAAAGCAATATGGGGCGTTGATATTCAGCTAGGTATGAGTATGCTTGATATTATTTCAAATGAGGATGACAAAGGAAAAGCAAAACGAAACTTTGATAGAGTTTTAAAAGATGACTACTTTGTTTTAACAGAGGAATATGGTGACGATGCTTTGTTCCGTACTTATTATGAGAATTTTTATAGTCCGGTAAAAAATAACCATGGTGAAATCGTTGGTTTATCAGTTTTTGTTATTGATGCTACTGCTCGAAATCAGGCAACTAAAAAACTTGAAATAAGCGAAGACCGATTCCGCAAGGTAGTAGAACAAACATCCGATCTAATTGCAATTGCTGATAGTAACGGATTTATCACTTACGCTTCTTCTACTTCTATTTCAATGTTCCAATTATCTCCCGAAGAAATGGTAGGAGTTAATTTTATGGAATTTGCAGCCTTAGATGAAATTGACAAAGCAAAAAATGCATTTAGAAAAATACTGGAAGGCGGCGAAACTATCAATGACTCTGTTTTCAGAATGAAGCGAAATGGTGGTGAACTATTCTACGCAGAACTAAACGGGTCTAAATTTGAAACAGCATCACAAAATGGTGTTTTAGTAACAATTCGCGATATAACTGAAAGAAAAAGAATTGAGGAAAATATTAAGGCAAAAACATCTATTCTGTCCAACCTGATTATCAATTTAAAGGAAGGCATTTTACTTGAAAATTCATCCCGTGAAATTGAACTAACCAATCAATTGTTTTGCGATATGTTTGGCATACCCGCTCCACCTGATGCAATGCGTGGTGCCGATTGTACCGAATCGGCCGAACAAAGTAAAATGCTATTTAAAAACCCCGATAAATTTGTTGAAGATATTCATCAAATTCTTGCAAACAAAGTGGCAGTTTTTAATGACGAACTTGAATTGGTAGATGGTCGGTATTTCGAGCGCGATTATATTCCAACATATCTTGATGACGTTTACAGTGGTCATTTATGGAAATATAGAGATATTACTGAAAAAAAGAACGCTGAAATTGAATTAAAAAAGATTTCACAAGCCATAGAGCAAAGTCCTTTTATGACTGTTATCACCCGTGTGGATGGAACAATTGAATATATAAACCCTTCCATTACTAGGATAACAGGTTATAGTAAAGATGATCTTATCGGACAAAATCCGAATGTATTAAGTTCGGGGGAGTTATCTCAGAAGGATTATCAAACACTTTGGCCTACAATCAGTTCGGGAAAAGAATGGAAAGGGGAGTTTCATAACAAAAAGAAAAATGGTGAATTCTATTGGGCAGGTGCTCTTATTTTGCCAATTTTTGATGTTAATGGAAAAATTACGCATTATCTTTCGATTGAGGAGGACATAACGCAGCGTAAAGAAATTGAAATGCAGCTATTAGAATTAAACACAAATCTTGAACTAAAAGTTGAAGAAAGAACAATTCAGCTGAACGAAGCAAAGAAAAAACTGGAAAACGAATTACATGAGCGAATTCTGATAGAAGTTGATTTGCGTTGGAATAAATCACTATTGGAATTAATGTCGAACTCTTCTCCATTAGGATTTTTGGTGGTAGATAACCGGACGGATGATATTTTATATTTCAACCATCGTTTTTGCAAAATTTGGAACATCGAGCATATCGAAGACCAAATGGAGCAAGGAAAATTTAAAAACAACGAAATAATTCCATATTGTCTGCCTGTTTTGGCTGATGTGCCTGCTTTTGCCGAATCGTGTAAACCGCTACAGTTTGAACATAACCGTGATGTAATTGAAGACGAAATAGCTTTTACCGATAATCGCACTATTCGCCGTTTTAGTACACAAATACGGGGCGAAAATGATGAGTATTTTGGACG
>JBMOHG010000237.1:0-5186 GCA_049317965.1 Paludibacter sp. | reverse complement strand
TTTTTGCATCAAAAGTTGCCGTATAGAATCTTCAAATCACCGACCCCCTGCCCCCAAATAGGGGTTCCAGACGCAGTTTACTTCAAATCAACAAAATACTATAATATTCTTTTGATGATTCTACGAATAATTATTGAATACTCAATAATCTACCGGTCTGGTAATCAACAGATATTTTGATATTCTTTTGTTTAAACAAACTTTCTGGCAGAGGTACAATTTTTCCAAATTGTGGTAAGAAAAATTGATTTGTGAAATAATTTTTAACTCCATCGCCAATCGAAATTTGAGTTATTGCAGGTAAAACGGTATTAATTGCCGGCTTTTCTTGTTTTGCTTTCGGGTCAGCAGCGATTGTAGAAATGATGGTTGGTTTAACGGTTATGTAAAACGGCGTACCACTCAAATCGTCGGAAGAAACAAGTCCACGAAGTGTTGATAATCTGAATAAAACCTGATAGTTAGTGGTAGTATCCGGAGTAAAAAACAAGGTTTGTGTTTGAGTTTCGGTAGTAACTTTACCTACAAATAGTTCTGTAAGCTCACGCTCCAGATTATTCATTCCATCGAGCATCGATTTATATGAAGCACCATCCGACGGTAGTTTTTCTACATCGGCAGTCAACAAACCCAATCGACTTTCACGAATACGATAAATTTGCTTTGCAGCACCCTCGGCCAACTTTGCTTCCGATCCTGCCATCATATATTCCTCACCCAGAGGTAATAACGATTGTGGTTGAACAATTTCAGGTGTAGGTATATTTGCAATCTGAGGCAATCTGGCATCTTCTAATACAGGAACATCAACTCCACAAAGTAATCCTTGAGAATTAATTGTTACATGACTTAATAAATGATCTTTACCAAATTTGATGGTATATGTTTTGTTTGGATCAGGAACTGCCCGTGTTTTCACAACAATACTTTTCAGCCTGTAGCTACTTTTGTTTTCAGTAATCACCTTATTAGTAGCCAAATAACGTTCGGAATACCGATAAAACATTCCTTGTTTGAGGGTCACTTTTTCGGTTTGCACTTCAATGCAGAGTTCGGTTTTGGGAAGTGCATAAACAGCTGTGCAATCTCCTTCGGTTAACATTAAAGGTGCTTGCGCAAAAATAAATATGTTTAGAACAAGAAATGTAGATAAAATAAATTGCTTTCTCATAATTTCAAAGTAAACAAGATTGTTTTTAAATATTTAGACAAAAGAATCAAGAACCAAGAACAAAGACAAAAGAACCAGGACAAAAGAACCAAGAATCAAGACAAAAGACACAAGACAAAAGAATCAAGATAAAAGAGCTAGTATTGACAAAAGTAAAGACAATGTGTTGTAAAATTATTTCTTTGCCTTTGGCTTCGCTTTTGATTTTGTTTTAGCTTTTGTTTTAGCCACAGGCTTTGTAGCTTTTGCTGGTTTTGCTGTGGCAGCAGGTTTTGAAGCAGCTGATTTTCGTCCAAAAGGTTTCTTTTTATTACCTGCATCGGGTTGAGCTGCCATCAATTCTAGACATTTCTCAAGAGTTAGCGTTGTTGGGTCAGTTCCTTTTGGAATTTTATAATTCACTTTATCACAAGTAAAATATGGACCAAAACGTCCATTTAAGACTTGAATTTCGTTGTCATTACCCAAAGATTGAATTAAACGGTTTTTTTCAACTTCACGTTTTTCTTCAATAATTTCGATTGCACGTTCAATTGAAACTTCCATCGGATCGTCCGACTTTGGCAATGAATAAAAAGCACCATCATGGCGAATATAAGGTCCAAAACGTCCAATAGCCACTGTCATTACTTTGTCTTCGAATTCACCAACTTGTCGTGGTAATTTGAATAATTCAAGGGCATCTTCCAACGAAATACTTTCGATTGACTGATCGCGACGCAAGGATGCAAAAACCGGCTTTTCTTCTTCCTCTGCAGTGCCAATTTGTGCCAAAGGACCATATTTTCCTATTTTCACTGAGAGTTGACGACCACTATTTGGGTCGGTACCTAGAATTCTTTCGCCCGTCTGACGTTCAGAATTTTTCATGGTATCCTCAACAATTGGATGAAATTTCTTGTAAAATTTATCAATTGAAGCTGTCCATTTTATATCACCATCAGCAATATTATCAAATTCTTTTTCGACATCGGCGGTAAAATTGAAATTCAATATTTCGGGGAAATATTCAGTCAAAAAATCAGTAACAACAATACCTATGTCAGTTGGGAAAAGTTTTGATTTCTCTGCACCGGTATTTTCAGCTTTTATTTGGTCGGATATTTTTCCGTGTTTCAGTTTCAAGACATTAAAATCACGTTTCTCGGCAGTACGATCACCTTTCTCAACATACAACCGATTCTGAATGGTTGAAATGGTTGGAGCATAAGTGGAAGGACGACCAATGCCCAATTCTTCCAATTTACGTACCAGACTAGCCTCACCATAACGCGGAGGTTTTTGTGAAAATCGTTCCTGTGCAATTATTTCCAGAGCACTAAGTTTCTCTCCCTGATTCATTTTTGGAAGCAAGGATTCGTTTTCTGCATCCGATTCATCATCAGTCGATTCGAGATAAACTTTTAGGAAACCATCAAAAATTATTACTTCGCCCGAAGCAACAAACTGATGTTGAATTCCCGAAATACTTATATTAATTGAAGTCTTTTCGAGTTCAGCATCAGCCATTTGCGACGCAATTGTACGTTTCCAAATCAATTCATACAACCGTTTTTCCTGTGAAGAACCTTCAACGGTATGAGCATTCATATAACTTGGGCGAATGGCTTCGTGTGCTTCCTGAGCTCCTTTGGTTTTGGTATTGAATTTCCTTACCTGAACGTATTCCTTTCCGGCCATGCTAATGATTTCGGCTTTGGAAGTTCCCAATGCTAAATCGGATAAATTTACCGAATCGGTACGCATATAGGTTATTTTTCCCGCTTCGTAAAGTCTTTGAGCCACTTGCATGGTTTGCGAAACCGAAAAACCGAGTTTTCGGGCTGCTTCCTGTTGCAAAGTGGAGGTGGTAAATGGTGGTGCTGGTGATTTCTTTGCAGGTTTTGTAACGATGCTATCTACCTTGAATTGTGCATCTTTGCATTTTTCTAGAAATGCCAATGCTTCAGGTTTCGTTGCAAAACGCTGCTGGAGTTCTGCTTTCAATTCTATTGGTTTTCCGTTGATATCAACAGAATTAAAAATAGCACTGACACGATAAGTTGCTTCAGCTGTAAATTGATTAATTTCACGCTCACGATCGACAATTAACCGAACTGCAACCGATTGTACGCGACCTGCAGAGAGTGATGGACGAATTTTTCGCCACAGTACAGGCGACAATTCAAATCCTACAATTCGGTCGAGAACGCGTCGGGCTTGTTGGGCATCTACAAGATTAATATCAATATCGCGGGGATTTTCTATTGCATGAAGAATTGCTTCTTTGGTAATTTCGTGAAAAACTATGCGTCGGGTATTTTCTTTTTTTAATTTTAACTCTTCGTACAAATGCCAGGCAATGGCCTCTCCCTCACGGTCTTCATCGGAAGCCAACCATACAATTTCGGCCTCTTTACTCGCTTTTCTTAATTCCGAAACTGTTTTTTTCTTATCAGTTGATACCACATATTGCGGTTCGTAATTATTTTCAAAATCAATTCCAATACCTTTTTCGGCCAAATCGCGGATGTGTCCAAAACTGGACATAACCTGATAATCGTTACCAAGGAATTTTTCTATCGTTTTTGCTTTTGCAGGTGACTCAACAATGACAAGGTTCTTAGGCATATTAATTGTTTAATTTACGTTTAAAATTTACAATTTACAGATTTTGGGTGCAAAATAACAAAAACATGTAGGTACGAGCCAAATTTTCAGCACATTATTTTTGTTTTTTATTGTTTTTGTAGGGAAAGTGGGACTAAAAATTAAAATTGTATTGAAAAAAAACGTAATTTAAACTCAAAATCACTATTAAATTTCACATTGGATCAACATCCAAATTTACCCATAAAGCCTTAAACTGTGGTTGAGCAATAATGTGATTTGATACTTGACGCAATAATTCTTTAGCGCGGTCGGACGATGCATCTATTTCTATTTTGAGCAAAATGTGTTTGATATACAAATTCTGAATTCGTGAAATTGATGGAACATTAGGACCAAGAACACGCGCACCAAATACAGCCCGAAGATTGGAAGCCATCAAATTGGCAGCAAGATTTAAGATGCTGGAATCGCGATGACGAAGAACAATTTGAATCATCCGATAATATGGTGGATACTTAAATAGCTTACGCTCTTCACATTGCGTATCAAACATTGCTTTATAATCATTTCTGATAACCTGATCAATTATTGGATGTTCGGGCGATGAAGTTTGCAAAACCACAGTTCCACGTTTGTTCTTCCGCCCCGCCCTACCACTTACTTGCGCCATCAATTGAAAAGCACGTTCATGAGCACGGAAATCAGGAAAATTCAACATATTATCTGCATTCAAAATTCCAACCAAACTAACCCGTTCAAAATCCAATCCCTTGGAAACCATTTGAGTGCCAATTAGAATATCCACTTTTTGTTGTTCAAAATCCGTAATTATTTTCTCGTACGATTTTTTTGATCGTGTGGTATCCAAGTCCATTCGCGAAACCCGTGCATCAGGGAAAATGAGTTTAATTTCATCTTCAATTTTTTCTGTTCCAAAACCTTTGGTTGTGAGTGTACCCGGCGTTCCACAGGCTGGACAGATATTCGGAATACCTTCGGTATATCCACAATAATGACAGGTGAGTGTATTGAAAACCTTGTGAACAGTAAGACTTACATCACAATTTTTGCAATGAGGCACATAAGCACAGGCCTTACATTCGATATATGGCGCATATCCTCTACGATTTTGAAATAAAATAACTTGTTCGCTATTTTGGAGAGCATGAGTAATTTTTTCGAGTAACAAAGGCGTAAAATGGCTTTCCATTTGTTTTTTTCGGTAGGCTTCTTTCGTATCCACAACCAAAATATCAGGCATTGCCATTTCTTCGTAACGCTGATTGAGCTCAACAAGTCCGAATTTACCGGAAATAGCATTTTGGTAAGTTTCAATAGCAGGCGTTGCCGTTCCGAGCAACGTTTTTGCGCCATGCATCGACGCCAACACGATGGCTGCATTTCGGGCATGATAACGTGGTGC
>JBMOHG010000236.1:0-5187 GCA_049317965.1 Paludibacter sp. | reverse complement strand
CCAAATAAATAACTGCTTCCTAATGAATCAGCCGGATAATCATAAATGTATTCATTTAAATCGTAGTTTCCGGCTCCTAATTCACTTGTTGAGCCACCTGCTGCAAAAAACGCACCATCTGGTGAAGTACCCCACGTATAACTTGAGTCACGTGTTCCGGTTGTTGCAACTAATGTTGGAACTTTATATTCACCTGCAGGATAAGTTACCACTGCATCTACATCAGTTGAAACAAAATTAGATGAGTTAATAGGATCCTCAAAATTCCAAACAAAGGATTTTGATTCTTCATTAGAATAGTTAAACCATGTTGCAGGTTCGTAAGCATGACCTAATAAATAATCGGAAGCAGCATTTGAAAAATCAGTGGTTAGTCCTAAAAAGAAATAACCTTGTGGACGACTGTAAAATGCTGATGGAATTAATTGTCGAACACTAATTTCATCCAATCCCATTGAATCGCCGTCAGTTCCAACATAACGAAATGCAATTTTAATTGGTTTACCGGCATAAGCCTCCAATGATTTTTGTATTGTATTCCACGAACCAGCGCTATAAGCCCAATCTTCTATGGTAGTGGCATCAAACTGTCCAGCATCTTCAATTGCGTCCCAAACCATGGTCCATGACGAGCCATTATTTGTGCTTACATACATTTGCATTGTAGCATTTGGTTTTGTAAAATTAAAAACATTCGAAGTCTCTGTGGATAAATTCCAGTCGATATACATCCAAAGAGGATTGTAAAAGAAATTGAAGTTTAAATAATCACCAATTTTCGGTGTTAGAGCAGGGGAAACTAACCAAACATCTTGCTTGCGTGGCACATCATCCCAATCAACCCAAGCCATAGATGTACCACCTGATGGGGCAGCATAATCATTTTCTTTTGTAATTGCCCAAGTTGGGTTAATTGAATCTCCTGCTACATATTTTACTGTTGTTTTATTTAACTCTGTCCAATTTGTTGGAATCCAGTCATTTGAAGTTCCATTGTAACCTTCAAATCCTTCGAAGAAAGTGGTGTCGGCACTTGCTTTCATTTTCAATAATGGAGTTCTGGTTTTGAAGTTTGTAATACGCTTAGAATGTTTTTTGGCCACGTTGTGAATGATTGCCATTCTTTTTAAATTCATTCTTTTATTCTGAAATGCAATTTTATTTCGTAAAACCGATGTTTTCTTTATTACCATTGATTTTGTAGAATTAGTGGTTGGGTGAATTTGCATTTCTACCACTTTAGTTTGAGTGGTCTTTCCTTTTTGGGGAACCACATTTTTAATGGATTGAGCAGTAACCAGGGTAATACCTACTGCAATCACTGCTAATGAAAGTAATCTTTTTCTCATTTTGATAAATTTATTAATTGATAATTATTGAAAATTATTGACATGAAACTGTAAACCAACTATCAGTATCCAGTTTTTGTGTGAATTTAATATTTTGGGGATTAAAGCTTGCATCCGTATTTAGTATTAACTCGGAAGATAGTAGTCCTACCATTTCTTTAAATCCTGCTATTGTATTATCCGGTTTTTTACCAATGCTATCGTAAAAACTCAACCCGCTGGCATCACCTGACCCAGTGAATGTGAACTTTAAGTTACTTCCTGATAACAAAGTTGATAAATACACCTCACCATTAATTGCAGTGGATTTTCTTTTAATCGACAATATAAGTGAATAAGCCTTTTCCTTTGAATTGTATTTCAGCATTAGCTGTACGTCTTTAACTGCCAAACTTGGCGAAGCACTATAAAATTTGGTTTTGCAAGTAGTGACTATTAAGTCATAAATCGCTTTTACCTTAGGACTTAATTTAGTGGGGTTAAAAACCCAGTAATTTGTACTCTTTTGAAAGTAATCTGCCAGATTTTCTTGTCCTGTTAATATTATATTTGCATCTTCTGCACTTACCAAAGCTGAATTTTCAGGATTCAACTGTAATGTCTGAAAGCTTTTATTCTCAATTGTTTGCACTGAATGAAAACGTATTCCTGTTTGCGTAATTATAAATGGTGCATCAATAGAAGTATTAACATCATCTCCATCTTTTAAAATAGAATAGATATGACTATTTCCATTTGAAAACCAAAACTTTTGTCCTTCAATAATGAGTGATTGTTTAGCTGTGTTTTTTCCAAACAAAACACTGTCCATAACTTCCAGATTAGCTACATATTGTTGAATTCCAACTGTTTCAGGAAGTCTATTTAATATAATGTCTGTTCCTCGCTTTTTACCTTTTAAGAGTATTTGATTTTTAGAACATTTAATCACCACAAACTCATAATCACCTTCAAGACCATATCCATCAGGGTTTATAGGGTTCGAAAATGCATGAAGCACTTTATTGAAAGTATTAAAAGTGAGTACCGGACCATTGTCACCAATTATTTCGTAAAGACAGCTATCAGTAACTAACAAATTATTTGTCAAATAGTTTTTCCCGCTAATTATAGCCTGACCTGACTTATTAAATTTCACAAACAAATTATATCCGGCACTTTGAGGAGTTGCGAAATATTCCATTACCCAGCCATTTGTAGCACTTTGCAATGTATCGTTGGCACTTTTCATTGCATTAGTAACCCTGTTGGCTGCACTGTCATTAAAAATATCAGCTTCCTCTTTAGTACAGTTACTAAAAAGGATAATTATAAATGTAAATAATATATATATTGTTTTCTTCATTGATGTTTTGTGATTGGTTGATTAGTTAATTGGTTGATTAGTTAAGTACCGATTGAATATTAGCTTCCCGTTTAATTATTTCAGCTCGCATTTTTACAATATCAATTTCCCATGAATTTTTAAGCCAATATGAAGCCATTTCTAATTTTCTCAATATCATTGCTTTACCATCAATTCCGTCGTCGGGTAAAGTTTTTCCGCTTCCATCAACACCAGCTTTTGATGCTAAAAGTAATATCTTATTCCAATCATCATCACTTTTGACTAAGTAATTAGCTATAATTTCCACAAAATCCTCTTGTATTGCACTTGCTGCATAAGGAGATACAAATCCAAGACTAGCAGCTTCTGAATCAGATAATGTTTGCCATCCTTCAGGATTATATTTACCTTTAGAGAGTTCTTTAAACTCCACAGGGTAGTTCCTCTTTTGATGCAAAATGTGAGCAAACTCATGGTGCATAGTTTTAAAATAGTATTCGTTAAGCATAGCCACGTTGGTAGGATCTAAATCATTACATCGATAAAGAGTAACTTTAATTCCACCTTCTGCTGTTCCTAAAACTATGGTTTGAGAAATTGGATCGTAAGCAGGTGAACCTATCAAGTGAATAATTTTAGGTCCATTTTGTTTTAAAAAATCAGGGCTAATTATCGTAGCATAAACGTCGAACCATAGATATTTTACAAGTTTAGCCATCTGTTGGGCTTTGGCGAATGATACAGGCACCAAATTGTAATCCAAATCAGAACCGACATCCTGCATACGATACCTAAAATCAAGATTATAAACCTTCAAATAATTATCCTTTAGCCAAACATCGAATTGATAACTTGCTGAATTCACATTCAATGAGTCAGTGGTATCGAATATGCTTGGACCAAAGTTTTCTTCCTTCGTACATGATACGAATACTTGAGTAAAAAAGAAGAAAATCAGTATTTTGTAAAATATATTTTTCATTTGAAACTTTTTATCAGAAAATTGTTTTTTTATATCGACAAATATTATCTCGGGTTTGGTGTCATTCCGGCGGCTATCACTTCTGCTGGGATCTGAATTGCACGTCTGTAATCATCATAAGCCAGAATATCTAATGTATTTCTTCCGATTTGATGCTCTATTTCAATACCGTAACGTTTTAAGTCAAACCATCTGTATCCATCAAACATGGTTTCAAGTCTGCGAAAATGTAAAACACAATGAATAAATGGTTCTTGAGATGCGTTTACTACAAAATCTGTACTTAATTTATCCGTATTTAGTTTTTTTGTATACAAAGGTCGGGCTGAAGTGTAAAAGCTTTTAATATTACTTTCGGTAAGTGTATTGGTTACCAAATGTGATTTGTTCCAAACCTGTAAATCAGCAACTGCTTCGGGAATTCTATTCAAGTAAATTAGTGCTTCGGCTCTACATAGCAAGGTTTCTTCAGCAGTAAATTCAGCCCTTACAACATGTGTGAAGCCAATTCCGGCTATTTTATCTGTATATTCAAACATTTCGTTACATTTTGGAAAATGAAAACCAAAACTTGCACCATCTCCGTTGTACAGCAATTTGCCTTTAAAACATGGAGTTTCGCTGCCCACCCAAGTTGGACCTTCGCCTGTGGTAGTACTATTCATTGCATCGCCATTATGAGAATAACGCATCGGAAAAAGCCGATCGAATAATGAACTTGTAGGAATAATTAAAAAATTACATGGAAACTCGGTTTTTATATAATCATAACCAATTTCATTACCAGTTGTATATGTTTTATTCCAATCTCTCATTAATAATGCAGGATTACTTCCTAAAATACTATTCGAATAATAGAGTACTTTAGCATAATCTCTTTTGTATAAGAAAAACCGTGTGGCGAATGCAGCAGCAGCTTTACTATTAAAGTGATATTTTGGAAGATTGTACTTTTGGTCATTAATTAATCCGATTCCGTTCTCAATATCTTTTTGGATTTTAGCATATACCGAAGTCACTGTTTCACGTTCAATATTACCTTTTACAACTTTCTCAGGTTCTATTGAATATGGAATTCCTAAATCTGACAAACTTGAGATACTGTCTTTATAAGTTTGAGAAAAAATATTGACCAAAATAAAATGACTATAAGCACGACAAAGTAAAGCTTCTCCCTTTTGATGTTGGATGTCTAACGATGGGTCGGTAGTTTGCAATGCTTCAATTGCCGCTAAAGCATGATTTGCTGCCGCAATAGCACCGTAACATTTTTCCCATATAAAAGATGGACTGTCCTGTTCCATCGAGGCAGTTGAAGGCTCCCAGGCAAATGTCTGATCGTCAATACGATCGAAACTACTTAAATTTACCGCAAGAATAGCATTGTTATCAATAAAATTATCAGAACTCAATTCAGCTATTCGGGCAATGTTTGCATCCGGATATGCAGAAACTAATAGCTGGGTAATTTTCTCAACCGTATTCAATTGTGTTCTGTTATCGGGCTGTGTGCTCAAATAATCATCGCA
>JBMOHG010000235.1:0-5223 GCA_049317965.1 Paludibacter sp. | reverse complement strand
TCCTCCCTTTTGGCTAATGATAGCAAGTGTTTTCATTGGCTTGCCTTTTATATCAAATTACCTTGTTATATCACATGGAAGATTGTTATACAACAATCGGCGCGGGCCTGTCAATCGAAGCTGCGAAAGCCGCGCCATAGGCAGGCTTGGCCACATTCGGCTTGCAATCCATGCGTCAATGGCTGTGGCCGTTTCCTGCATCTAGCTAAATGACAGTGGGCTTTGTCTAAAAAACGAAGGTTTTATAGACAGCGTACATCAAAAAATCCGCCACAAAGGATGGTTTTTTATGCGGAAGCACACCAGTTTAACTGGTCAGACTTGAAGTATTATTTATTTTTAAGCTTGTTACGATGTGAAATATAATCTCGGCTTCCGTTTTTGATTTCACAATCTTCAATATGTATATAAAATACGTCAAGAAAAGTAGGAATTATTTCCTCTAACACATAAGATGCCATGTTGATAGCATTTTCTGCTTCTGTTTTTTCCACGGAAATCCCTTGATGAAAAACCTCATTTCTAATTTTTTGAAGCTTTTTCCATTCGTCCCAAATTGTAATATTGGAGTTGTCTCTTCTCTTTTTTTTAAAATCTAATTTCGTAAATTCTTCTAGAATATCGTAATAAAATACATTGATGTCTTGTAGGCTTTTATACTTGAAGGTTTGACTGTAAAGTAAATCGCCTGCCTTGCAATCAATAACTAAAGAATATAAAATTGGCTTTATTAAAACCGATTTTATTCCTATCTCAATTGCAATTATTGCATGTGTAAAAGCAGGGGTAAAATATTGGTTTTCAAAAAGGGTCAACGCTTCAGATAGATTTTTAAGCGGAGCTTTTACAATATCTCGATTAGTTGTATAGAACTTTTCAATCTTTTCAAATGTGAATTCACTTTCGTACTGCATTTTGAATTGTTCATACAGATCATTCATCTGTTCGTCCTGCAATGCGTCAAATTCACTATACGACATATATAATAATATCTTTAAATTAGGTTTCTGAAGTATCACGCCGGATTTTAACCAAAAAAGCCATGCGCGCGAAACGGCGGCTTGTGTTGGACTGGACATTTTGAGCCACTGTCGCAAAGCCAAGCCCAAGCGCGGCGCGGCTTCCAGTCCATCAAAAGTCCAGAGCATTGGATAAAAAGAATGGCAAGCAGCGAAGACCAACAAAGGAAGGTTTTTTTAAACAAAAAATTATTCGCAAAAACAAAGGTTTGCGCGTCTAACAATTTTGCCAAAAGACTACCGCCACAATTTGGCTATTATTGCCCACACGGCGATTTTCCAGACACCAAAAAGACGGCATAAATGTCCGGCATCCCGTGAGTGTCTATATCCGTTGGTGCAAACACACCCTGTCTTACCTGGATGAAACCCGCAATTAGCCATGAACTAAGCGAACGTAATTCCAATTGGATGTAGTTTCCGAGATGTCTTATGAATTTTCTCTGTGCTTAAAGTTATTTATCCATATAATATTTAAATGGCTTTGAAGTCACTATAAAAAAAGCCACAAGAAATATTACTATGAAAATTGATAACTTCAACCCAAGTATAAATCCTGCCGCGATAATTACTAAGTAAGGTAAAGAGTTGTTTAATAATATCAATATTATTTTGTTCACGTTACTTGATTCCTTTGTTTTTTTGTGGTATGTTTGACGGGTGATGGTTAATTTATATTTTAGGTTATTGTATAAGGTAATACAAACTTTATAATACCATCTTTCTGGCGTATTAAACCTCTCAGTCCTAATTTTAAAAACTTATGTTCCTTATGCAATCCCTTTTTGTATGTATCTTCTATTTTTAAAGCTTCATCGTTATCTGTAGAGAACTGATGAGTATGTAATAATCGCAGTTTATGTGCAAATTCAAGAGTTATTTTAAATTCTTCCGTTTTTTCTTCAACTTTACCAAAGGCGGTATCAAATGATTGTCTATGAATGGATATTGGAATCTTTGTTTGAATACCATTCAAATCAGAAAGACTAACTGCAAACGAGAACAGATTATCATCAAAATAAATAACATCCGGATAAATTGATAATCTAAATAGATAATCGCAGTGATTTTCAATAACCAAGTCTGTGTCTTTTAGAACGTCTGCCAAAGTTATTAGATCTGATTTAAGTAAATAATCATTGGTAACTTCAATCCATCCGTAAGTGTGGAATACAATATTTTCATCTACTGACTCAAATTCAAAGCTGCGTAGGTGTGCTGCCAATCCCAACACAATGGCGAATTGTCTCTCTGTTAAAATTAAGCCTAATGGCTTTTCTTTTCCCAAAACACCAGCTAGAATCGGCATAGTATTTTCGATAGGCAAGGATAGGCCATATTTTGTTGGTTGAAACAAGTAATTACTTGAATAACTGTCTAGCAAGGCCGTTAGCTCTGCTGCAAGTGTTCGCCTGTCGTCCGCAAAGTCATCATACAATGCCTTGATATACGGGATTTTTCCGTCAGTTGTCTCACCATGAGCCATATCCTCTATTGAAAACCACACCAAATGGTCATCAGCTTTTATTTTCTGTTGCAAAAATATATAACCATCCAGCGTTAAATCAATCTGAAATATTTCTAGGTAATATTCCGTCAACGCATGGTTGGGGGCTGCGCCTTGAACTTGTTGATAAGGCTTTAAACAGCGCCAAGGTTTGAATGTGTAATGCAATTCAAAGAGCAAACCGGCCTCTTCTCGCAACTCCCGTTTTAAAGTTTCTGGCAAGGCTTTTTTGACTAATTCTGAGTTGGGTGATTGCAACTCTTTAAGCAGCGTGGCTTTGTCCATAACGGCTACATCGCTTTGATTGGCCCTGCCACCGATTAATCCATAGTCACCCGCCGTTTTATCGAAGCGTTTCTGCGTGTCTTCGCGTTGATAAAACAGAATCTTACCGTCTAGTTTTATAATGCTCCAAGCAACATAGCAGTAACGGATCGGCTGGGCCTTGCATTGAGTATGATTTTGGTATCTCGCGGTTTCCATAAAACTCAATACATCGCGTTGCTGATTTTTCTTGTCGTTGGAAATTCCTTGAGTATTCCAAAAATTTGATGCAAAAACTCGCGACTCGCCGTCGCTGAGTGCCGTTAAAACCGATGTTGCCATTAGTTGAGCAGGGAAGGAAACAAAACACCATTCTCCTTTCAATAAATATTCAATATTCAAAACCGACATGGTATCTAATAAAATCTCGCACATCATAACAATATTTTCAGCGATGCCTCGTTCAACTTTGTTGTACTCGAAAATGGCACTAATCAGGCTATTCCGATTGACGCTATAAAAATCGCCTTCTTCTTCTGCAAATCGTGGCAGTTCGCTAATAATGGTTTTTATTAAATTTTTGGACATGGATATTTATAGTTTATATGGAAACTAATGAGACTAATCAGATATGCCTATTTTGCATTTGTTTCCACATTGGCAATGACTTCCGCCAACAATGCAGGGCGAATATGCAAGCTCGTTCGCATTGGTATGTCGCGCAACAACATCAAAATATCGGGCTTTGATCGTGATTGCTTGCGTATTGCCCTGACTAACAGGCCCAGAGTGCCATGCGCTGGAATCCCTAGGCTTTTGGCGGCAAGACGGGCGGCGGTGTCATCCGTCAACAACAGGCAATCGCCGAATTCTACACACAGATGCAAGGCTTCTTGTTCACCAGAATGCAAGGTATACAGCGGGGTCAACGCCGTTACCAGTGGGGAAGTCAGTCGCGGACCTTGCCTAACAAACAGTGCATCGACAGACTCCAATGCCAACGGGCGATGGCGTTGCACTTCCAGCCAAACGGCATCGGGAACAATAACGCTGCCAAAATCGGCCAGCAGATCAAGACAGCCCAACTCGTCCAGGTGGATGATAGGCCCCGCGTCGGCGATGACAACTGGGCTAGTCTTGTCCATGCAAACCCCAGTCAACATCTTCGCGAATGAATCGCTCGTTCATCGTATCAAGATGGGATTCCAGATAGCGGCGGACGGATTCGGCAATCAATTCATCCATATTGGCGACCCAACCTTGCTGAACCATGGTTTGTGCTTGTTGCCAAAGTTGGTCGGGAATTTTGGCTTCTACGTTGGTGGTCATGATAGTTATGCCTCCGGGAAACTGTAGTTATAAATGTGACGGCCTATTTCAAAAATATATTCTGATGAGTAGTCAAAGAATCTGAATTGATAATTCAAATATTTTTGATCATTGATTTTGTAAGGGTTTATGTGAACGTGACCGTATGAGGTTAAAAACCAAAAAACTTGATATAGTCCTTTCATAAAATAGTCATTGTTATCTATTTTATTGCTTCTTTGCAACGCATTTAAAATATCATTATAACTAATGGCTTCATAATTATTTCCATATTTATGGAGAACGGAAGCGTAATTTTGAGTAAGAGGAATTTTTCTATCCTTGTAATTAGTGCCAATTTTTATTTTAAAATCGTCTACTGTGAGTACGTTATTAAACAAGCACAGCAAATATTTTTCATAAGGCAATAACTCGTTTCCAAGATCAAACATCGTCCGCATATTAATGATGAATAGGTAGGCAACATCCTGTGGTTTTGCTTTATCAAATACATTGCCATGTGCCGACCAGTTGCGGGCCATTTTCATAATGGATGAAAATGCGAAAGTCTCTTTCTGTCCCAATAATTTAGGTTCTGCTACATCCCATTCATGCGCAAGGACTCGGATAAACAATTTATGAAGGGACGTGCCGTGATGATGTAACGGAAAAAAGTTCTCCAGAATTCCAAGATAGTCATATATATCCTCAATGCCGATTGATTTATCTGATTTTTTAATGAATTCGTTGAATCGCAACTTTTCTTCGGGCAAGCCCCTTAAATATTGACAGCCTTCAATGATTCCTCTGCGCAAACGTGAATAGGGGTTTTCATGTTTTTCAACGACCCATGCCTGAACTTTAGGATTGGATTTTTGATAAATGGTTGGAAGTGTAATTTTGGCAATCTTAAAGGCATCTTGAATGGATTTTAAATTTTCGCCGTGATTGGAACAAAACAAAATATGTTCTTTTGGAAATCCGAGTTGAACCACAAGTTCAGTGTAAATATGGTAGCCTGCCACTTCCTTGAGTTCTTTACATTTGTCACCAAATAATGCTTCATCATCATTTGTTTGGTCATAACCATAATATTGTTCCAGCAAGTGCAAAACATCGGCATTA
>JBMOHG010000234.1:0-5238 GCA_049317965.1 Paludibacter sp. | reverse complement strand
CACCAAAATCTTAAAATATTCAGTATCATCAATTTAGATGTGCTGAGTAGTTACCATATTTTTCATTTTCGTTCTCTATTATTATTTAATTGTTTTTTTGTAATCTCCGATGAAATTGTTTTGATTCATTTCCCTCTTATTTATTATAGTTCCACAAATGAAAAAAGTTTAAATATTTCAAACAGACGATTCAGAAATCCAAGTTGTTTCTATCAGATATTACTTCTCTACGTTTTGATATTATTTCATAATTGTCACATGCCTGTTGATAAAGTTCATATGGCAAATTGGTTCGATAACAAAATTCGTCTTCATAACAGATTTGTTCTACTATTCTATATTCACCAAATTCCAATAAAATTTCTCTCAATAGAATTTCATCACTATTAGTTCCTGGATAAAAGGCTATTAAATCTAAATTACCCTTTTCATTCAATTCGGGATAATCTGCTATACAAGCAATGTCCTCTTTATAAATTTTCATATTCGTTTTTTGATTATTTTTTGGTTGTTCATATCTGTCAGATTTCAAAATTTTCCATTTTTAAACCATTCTTTTCTATGATTATATATAAAAATCCATAAGTCAAAAAACCGTTTTTTGGTAAATATATTCAACTATTTTCAAGTTTTTTTGCAAATTTAAATTTCTTATTACATCCTTTTTGTTTTCAAAAATTCAATTTTCAATCGCTTAATATTCAGTTTTTTCAAACTCTATTCTCAATTATTTTTTTATATTTCTGTACCGTCTTATCGCTCATACCTGTCAATTTTGCCAATTTTCTGACGCTTCGAATTTCAGGGTGTTGATTATAAAGTTCAAGGAATTCAATGTATTTTATATCCCTATTTAAACTGTGATTGTTTTCATTCAGGAAATTATAAATGGTCGATTTGGAAATGTTTAATGATTTTGCATTATCCAGAACTGATTTATTCCAATCATAATACTTTCGTAGATATAGATCTCTTTTCTTCCGTTTACATTTAGCAAGTTCTTTAATTTTATCTTCGCGGGAGATATCTATACTTGAATAAAGATCTTTGTTAAAGAGATATTTACATCTACCAGTATTCTTGAATTGGCCATCATTTGAATCTAATTTCATTACTCCCTGAGAAATGTAACAAACATCTATTACACCAAATTCAGAAGAAGTTTCGCAGTGATACTTGTATAGGCAATACAAAACAGTGGCTAAAGTTATAGTATCTATATCAGGCTCAATGTTTCGAATAATTATAGCGTTCCTGTATAATATTCTACGTCTATTGCCTTTTGGAATTTTAGTTTTATTTTTGAAGTAGATATTTGATTCATAAATATATTGGTTGCTTACATCAATATATAAATCCTCTGAGACATTGTCAATTTTTTTTCTATTTGATAAATAAATACTATAGTTGAATCCACTTTTATAATTCTCAAGCACTCTATTACATAGTTCACGTGTAGTATATTTTCCATTTCTATCTATTACATCTCTTTCTTCTTCTTTATTCAAATTAAACTCTTTACTACACTTTAATTCATTTAATCCAATTAAATCTTTAAATTTAAATATTGATTCATTTGATTTTAATTCTGATTCAATCTGTTCAATAAATTGATATGTATAAATTAATTCTTTATTCAAAATCAATGTACAATCTTGTTTTGATCCATACATCATTAAGCTGGTATTAAAACACTTCCTATCAATAAATTGAATAAAATCATTTCCTAAATCATTGATTATATCATTGACTATTACATTCAAATACGTTTTATACTCTTCATTACTTGAGATAGAGGATTGCAAAAAATAGATTAATCTGTACCTATAGTTTTGATATGAATTAGAAAGTGTGGTATAAGAAATTGTAGGCTTATGTCTTAGTTTGTTGTAGAATGATTTTAAATCTTGGTCACATTTATCTATATCAATCCAAATATAGTTTGTGTAATCAAAATTATTGATGGTTTTTTCACGTAATCCATATACCTGTTGTTGAGTATTGAAGTTATGTGAGAAACAATATCCTTCTCTTATCATTTCGGCCATTTCGTTGACTGAAAGAGATTTTTTTCTGAATTGAATTTTTCTAATTTCATTTCCGATTGGTTTCTGAGCGAAGTTTTTTGTGGAGATTCCTACTTGTAGTTTGTATTGATTTTCTTGTGTTTGTTGATGGTTTTCTAATATCATTCATTTGTTGATTATTTTTCTGTTCTTCAAATTGGGGTGGTTTGAAGATAATTGGATATCTCTATTGATGGTTATGGGTCAATAGATAAATCTTTTCTTATAGTCAAAGAATGATATTTTGTTTTGGAGGAAGTGAGGATGTTTAGAAATAAATGTGAAGGTAGTGAATTTAGAAAAAAAATTTTTTGGGGGAAATGGCAAATATTGAAAGGTCAAATAATCAGTGTCAATTGAACTCAGGAAGAACTAAATATAAAATGGTGGAAAACTGGAAGAAAAAACAGAAACAACAAAAACCTATTAGCAAATGAAAGTACAATATAAGGATGTAATTTCGTTTCATAAACGTGGCTATTCTGTCAGAAACACAGATAAATTATCAAATAACATTATTAGTACTGTTCAACGAGTGAAAAAATCATTTTTGTAGCATTTAAAACCCGATATTAAAATTACAACTAAAACGCTGTTGTAAACCACTATTTACTTTCTTTCAAAATTATCAAAGTATTACTTTTATTATTGAATAATTGTAGCACTTAAATATCATTATACATTGGATACGTCAAAAATATATTTTTTAACGTGTTGTAAACCAATTATAGCTCACCCTGTTTTAAGGAAAATCGTAAGTTTTTTCGTCATTATTAGTAAATGAATTTGTATAAACACAAAATCAAATCTATGCTAAAAATTTCATTAAAAAGTGTGTTCGTTTCTATTTCTTTGATACTGTTTTCGGCTTCCTCTTTTAGTCAGAAACCATCTAATAATCAGTCCGAAACCATTAAAACCATCCGCTTTATTGGTTCCCAAAAGCTCTATTACGGTGCAGCCTATTACCCTGAAGTGTGGCCAGAATCCGAAATAGACAAAGACATTGTGCGGATGAAGGAACTGAAAATGAACGTGATGCGCATTGGTGAATTCTCGTGGAGCAAAATGGAACCCGCTGAAGGCAAATACGATTTCGGTTGGTTGCACAAAATTATTGAAAAACTACACGTAAACGGCATTGATGTAATTCTTGGTACGCCCACAGCTACTCCTCCGGCTTGGTTAGCCGAAAAACACCCCGAAATGTTCCAAATTAACGAACAAGGCATTCGGATGACACATGGTGGTCGCCGGAATTGCAGCTATACCAGCAAAGTTTATCGCCAATATTCCGAAAAAATTTGCACCAAAATGGCGCAGGAATTTGGCAACACACCCGGTGTAATAGGCTGGCAAACAGACAATGAATTCTCGCTTTCGGCTGATTATAGTAAGGAAACTAAAAAGCAATGGGAAAGTTGGTTGAAAAAACGCTACAAAACCATTGAAAATTTAAACCAGTTTTGGTGTACAGATTTGTGGAGTCAGACTTATCAGAAATTTGAACAAATTCAAATGCCTACTTCTGCAGTTTGGAACCATCCTTCACTCCGTTTTGCATGGGCTGCTTTCACCAACGATATGATTGTTGAATTTCAGGATATTCAGTTGGTGGCTATTCGTAAATACTCGAAACTACCCATAACGCACGATGGAATGCCACAGCAAACAGTTGATTATGAGAAGCTTTTTAAAAATTTAGATTATACTTCCACTAATAATTATCACAGCTTTGAGGCGTATGATTTAATCCAAAGCAATTACGACCGTTTGCGTGGACAAGGAATGGGATTTCACTGGCTTTTTGAGACTGCACCGAATTTTTCGGGTGGTGGCGACAAAGGTCAAACTTGGTATTTACATCAAATTACAGGAAGCATGAAAGCTGCTTTGTGGATGAATTATGCTTCGGGTGGACAAGGCGCTATGTTTTGGTTGTGGCGCCAACATCGTGCCGGTCAGGAAATGGTGCATGGTTCGGTGGTTTCGGCTTTTGGTGGCGAAGTGTCTAATTATCAAGAGATAAAAGAATTGGGCGCAGAGCTGGATAAGTCGTCGGAGTTTTTAATGAACAATCCTGTGGCAAAAGCCGAAGCAGCTGTGTTGTACAGTCATGAGTCGGAAACAGGCTTTAAATTTGAAGAATATGCTAGCGGTATTAATTATTATTGGGACTGGACGTATCGTTTTTACCGCGCTATGGCGGATGCCTATATTTTTAGGGATGTCATTTATTCGTCGGCCGATTTGATTCAATATAAACTAATTTTCATACCTTTAATGCCTGTTATTTCGGATGAATTTCAGAACCGACTAAAAACGTGGGTAGAGCAAGGTGGAACGCTTGTTCTAGGTCCACAAAGTGCTTATCGCAACGAAGAATGGGCGCAACACACCAATCATTTTCTGGGAAAAATAGAGGATTGGAGTGGCATAGAAGTAAAAACCATTATTCCAATCGGTGCAAAGCGACGCGCTGAGGAAATGCCTTTTATACTCGATTTTGATGCAAAATTATCCATTCCACAATCTGAAGCATCTCTCTGGAGCTTGGCATTGTGGAGTAAAACCGGAAATGTTTTGGCCAATTACAATGGTGGTGCACACGATAAAAAACCAGCTATTGTTGAAAATTCCGTTGGGAAGGGTCGAGTAATTTTGTTAGGAACTGACCCCGGAAAACCCGCTTTGAAGAAACTGCTTTTGTATGCTGCCGATAAATCGAATGTAAAATCCATTGCAACAGGCGATGAGCAGGTGGTAATTGTTCCCCGCAAAGGTACAGAAAGCAGCGGTTGGGTGTTGGTGAATTTATCGAAAAACGCAAAGAAAATATTGTTGAATACAAATGCTAATTCATTTGAAAACATTTTGTTAAATACCAAATATTCTTCCGCCGAATTTGAATTGAAACCGTATGAAGTGCTGGTATTGAAAACCCCTAACCCCTAAAGGGGAATATTAAGACCAAGTTATTTAAACATTTTTAAGAACATGATAAAATTACTTCACATATTTACTTTAGGCCCCTTCAGTGGGTTGGGGGTCATTTTGTTACTTTTAGTTGCTTCTTTACTTTTTGCGCAGCCTACGAGCAATGTTTTACATAAAGTTGATCCGTTTTGGGGCACAAACGAAGGGAATATTATTCCCGGCGCCTCTGTGCCTT
>JBMOHG010000233.1:0-5239 GCA_049317965.1 Paludibacter sp. | reverse complement strand
AAATATACAAAAGAAAATGGAAAATGAACTAAGATGTGAAACATCTAGTGTAAAGTTAATTTGAAAATGTGACAATTTGAAAATTTGAAAATGAAATGAATCAATGATTTATGATTTTTTAAATAAGCCATTATCGTCCTAACATAACACTAGTTACAATTTGATAAATATCAACACCTACTAAAACTATTTTTTCGGTCAAAGTACCTAAACAAATTATTCCATCTCAAAACAAAACTGATATATTATTGTTATATGGAATAGTTTTATTGAAATAAATTCTAATTTGTAATTATTACAGTATTATTTCAAACAAAACATAATTTAGAGCCGCAATATTATATTCATTTGTAAGTGTTTTTATTCATCCTTAAAATCAAGTATTATGACTTATGACGAAAAAAAGGGAATGTATTTTCCAACTGAGGAAATTATTAATCAAGCCAATGTAAAGGAGTACGAGCAACTTTACAAGTACTCAATTGAAAACAGGGAACAATTTTGGGCTGAACAAGCTGATTATCTTGACTGGTACAAAAAATGGGATAAAGTATTGGATGATAGCGATAAACCATTTTACAAGTGGTTTGCCGGAGGGAAAATAAATATTGTAAATAATGCTATCGACAGACATTTACAGACAGCCACACGAAATAAAATTGCAATAATTTGGGAGGGTGAAAATGGTGATGTAAGAACTTTTTCTTATCATGCATTAGACCGCGAAGTTTGTAAGTTTGCCAACATTCTGAAAAGTATGGGAGTGAAAAAAGGAGATATTGTTACCATATATATGCCTCAAATCCCCGAACAAATTTTTGCGATGCTGGCCTGTGCAAAAATTGGAGCAGTTCATAGTGTGGTTTATGGAGGTTTTAGCCATGAAGCATTATCCGAAAGAATACGTGATGCAGAATGCAGAGTAGTTATCACAGCCGATGGCGGTTACCGTCGTGGAAAAGTGGCTGATATGAAAGCAATTGTTAATGAGGCGGTTGTGTTGTGCCCGACCGTTGAAACAGTTATTACGGTAAAACGCACAAATCATGAAGTGTATATGGAAAACGACCGCGATTATTGGTATCACGATTTGGAAGCACTGCCAATTGCCAGCCCAAAATGCGAAACCGAACAAACAGATGCCAACGATATGTTATTCCTATTATATACTTCTGGTTCAACCGGAAAGCCAAAAGGTTTGGTTCACAATCATGGCGGTTATAGCGTTTATACTTCCACTACACACCGCATGGTATTTGATATAAAACCCGAAGACCGATTCTGGTGTGCTGCCGATCCGGGTTGGATTACCGGACATAGTTATCTTGTGTATTCTCCATTGATCAACGGATCCACCATTTTTATTTACGAAGGTGCTCCAAATCATCCCTATCCAAACCGTTGGTGGCGAATGATTGAAAAATATGGTATCAATATTTTATATACTTCGCCCACAGCCATTAGAGGATTGATGCGCTTTGGCGATTCGTGGGTAAACCGTTACGATTTAAGTTCATTACGCTTGTTAGGTTCAGTAGGCGAACCTATTAATCCAGAAGCATGGAAATGGTATTATAAAGTTGTAGGGAATGAAAAATGCCCAATTATGGATACCTGGTGGCAGACTGAAACGGGAGGATTTATGATTACACCATTACCAATTATGCCATTAAAACCAGGTTCGGCTTCAAAACCATTTTTTGGCAATGAAATTGCTGTAGTAGATGATAATCACAATGAAGTAAAAGCAGGTGAGGAAGGTTCATTGGTAATTAAAAATGTTTGGCCGGGAATAGCGGCAGGCATTTACAAGGACAGGGAAAAATACATTGAAACCTATTGGAAAAAGTACGAAAAAGAAGGTTGGTATCATCCCGGCGATTCGGCTAAGATTGATGAAGATGGTTATATTTGGATATTGGGACGAAGCGATGATGTAATTAAAGTAAGTGGTTACAGACTAGGAACAGCTGAAATTGAAAGTGCTTTGGTAAGCCATCCGTTGGTAGTAGAAGCTGCTGCAATTCCATTGCCACATAAGCTAAAAGGCAATGCCATTCACGCTTTTGTAATACTTAAAAATGGTGCAACACCATCAAGGGAATTGGAAAAGGAACTTAAAGAACATGTTTCAAAAGTGATGGGACCAATTGCCAAACCAGAAGAAATTTTGTTTGCTGAATCGTTACCCAAAACACGTAGTGGCAAAATTATGCGTCGTGTACTTAAAGCAAGAGCCTTAGGAGAAAATGAAGGTGATTTGTCAACATTAGAAGAGTAGATTAAAAAACTTTAAAGACAAAAAAAGTAGCAGAAAACTCTGCTACTTTTTTTTATTGATTTTGAATCCTTTTATTTTTAGAAACCACTATACACCATTTTAATACGCATGGGCGATTTGTTTAATCCACTACGAATTGTAACACCACTTAAAAGGAATTCCTGATTTACCGCGGTCACATTGCTGTTTGCATCAAGTGTAACACGTACCGGAACTAACCTCATATTCAATTTTTCATCTATTGAGGTAGGATGTTGTTTTAACTCATTTGCAATTAACTTTGCCACATTAAATGTATAATAGCTCTGATAAAGTGTTGTATTATATATTAATGACGAAGAGTAAGTAGCCAACATAGCCGTAGTATCATTTGGTAATTCATTCTTTCTAAAAAAATCGACCATTGCAGATTCTTTTATCAGCAACATATATCTAATAACCGGCATTGGAATTAACTTAGTTTTATCTTCCTCAGTTGCCTGAGCCACTTCCACTTGAAGCAATGCACTATTTACAGTAAGACTCTTACCTTTTGTTCTGCTGTCGTTATCCATCCGAGTCTTTATCCTCTTCATTGGCAAAATAACCCTGGTTTGAATATTGGCAGGCGATGAAACATAATTTACACTGTCTTTTAGTTTCAATTGATTTTTTATGGCAGTAGTATCGGGATGTAAAAAACGGTTCACTTGTCTGACTTCGGGATTAGCAGGAAATGTTTTTACATCTTTCCTTGTAATAATGGAGTCAGCACCACTTTTACTTTTGACAGTTTCGGTGTAATGATAATACAACTCCAAATCAATTTGACGAATATTGAGAATAGTAGAAGCACCATAATTTGCAGTAATATACATTCCTTTAAAGAATTCTGTAAATTTGCTTTCGCTCGAATAAGTATCGGGGTTAATATTAAAAAAACGGGTCACAAAATCTTTTGATAATCCATCGTTTGGCGATGGCAGCATTTTGAATTTAATAAAAGTAGAATCCTTACCTTTTTTAGAAGCATCTCTGGCACTTATAATCCGATTTGATAATAATGTCAATTTACTGGTATATTCATCCGGATTCAGACTGGTTTTATACAACCCTGAATATGTAAATGTCTGTTTATCCATTTCGTAGATATTCACATCCAAAGGAGAATACTTATCACCAAACCATGTTTTGTAATAAAGTACTATCAATGCTGAATCTACTTTTGATGTTGCAGGATATTTAAAGTTTACCGGACAATTCACCTGAGCCAAAATATCAGCTTGTGTAGTACCATAATCTTTGTCGTAAAACGTACCCAGCAAAAATGAATCAGGACGGGAATACATATATTCAACAAAAATGTTTTCGGTAGAAACATGAAATGTGTCTGTTCCAACAGAAATTGCATCTTGAGAAGGTTGAATTTTAGTACCAATACTTGTCAAATCATCAACACAAGAACTGACTAAAATGGATAAAAACAAAATCAGAATAAATGAATTAGATTTCATGAAATATGAAAATAAGATGAGATAAATTGAGAGTTAAATTACAAAAAAAATCAGAATTCTTGTTTTGACATAAAGTTTCAGTCTATTTAACGTGAATTTTTTAGATCAAACTATCGTAAAAATGTACATAAGCATCTGCATAATCCTCATCCGATTGAAATGGTAAAAATTTTATTTTTTTTGCCGCAACATATTTGAGTACATCCTCATTAACCTCCGCGCTAGACTGAATAACACCATCAGAATAGTCAATTGCTAACTTCGATAATGCCACAAAATCAATTATTTTGTCTTTAACTTGTACCACATGCTTGTTTTCAATTCCTTCGAGCAAAAGTCTTTCGGCAAATAAGTTACGAAATGGTTTTTTGAAATCATCGTTAAATACAGAATATACTACCTTTGAATTCTTAAAAAACGGATCATCATTAAATGCCTTTTTGATATACAACGGTGCAAGTGCAGTCATCCAACCCTGACAATGAATAATATCGGGTGTCCAACGAAGTTTTTTTACAGTTTCCATTACACCGCGAACGAAGAAAATGGTTCGCTCATCATTGTCTTCATATTCATCTCCATTTGCATCAGCAATTGTATTTTTTCTATGAAAATAATCGTCATTGTCGATAAAATAAACTTGCATTCGGGCTGCCTGAATGGAAGCAACTTTAATAATTAACGGATGGTCGGTATCGTCAATAATTAAATTCATTCCGGACAATCGTATAACTTCGTGAAGTTGATTTCGACGTTCATTAACCGCACCAAATTTTGGCATAAAAGTACGTGTCTCGCGACCACGGTCTTGAACCGCTTGAGGTAAATACCTCCCCATGTTTGCTAATTCTGATTCTGGTAAATAAGGAAAAATCTCTTGCGAAATATACAAAACCTTAGTAACTTTTTTCATGCGATAATTATCCGATTTCTTGTGAGATTCGTTTTCGGTATGCAAAGATATATAAAAAAAATCGGATATAAACAAGACCTCAATCGACAAATGTTAAGTGGACTTATCAAAAAATGAACTTATTCAAAAATCATAAATTGCAACACATGAATTAAATGCTACATAATCAGATAGATAAATCGCACTCACTTTTAATTCATGTAAATACTTTCCGTTCTCAATTATAAAAGTTTAACCTAGAGTGTTTGTTTAACATTATTGCTAAAAAACGGAAAACTAACGATTTTATTAGAAGAGAAGTGTATAAATGATGGTTAGAATTATGGTGATTTATGACGAAATGACTTGTCGAAAGAGTTAATTTTGCTTATGTAAAATGGTTGTTCAATACAATATAAGTAGATGATGATGGTATTTAAAATATCATTTCAATTTCAGTCACAAAACGGATAATGAAATACTATACATTCAATTATTTGTAATTCAATAATTTGGATCGTCGCAATTATAAAAATCAAAGGAACTGTTGTTTTTTTAAAATAATAAATTATA
>JBMOHG010000232.1:0-5267 GCA_049317965.1 Paludibacter sp. | reverse complement strand
CCGTCGTGAGTATTGAATTTTTTTATTTCATCTCCCGATTCAGTATAATACATTCCTGCATCGGTTAAAACACCATCAACATCGGTTAATACAAGTTTAATTTTAGTTTGCAGTTTGCAGTTTGCAGTTTGCAGTTTTACTTGCAAAGTTTCCTGTTTATTGTAAACTGTCAACTGTTCACTGTCAACTGTCAACTGTTTTGTTATATTATCAATAGCAATGGCTTGTTGTAGAATTTGTTTTATATCAGAAAGATACAATTGATTTGGTCCGTCAGAAAACGCATGGTCAGGATCGGGATGTACTTCCGCAAAAATTGCATCAACACCTACAGCCAAAGCAGCACGCATAAGATAGGGTACCATTTCGCGGTTACCACCAGTGGAAGTTCCCTGACCTCCGGGTTTTTGAACAGCATGTGTGGCATCAAATACAACCGGAAATCCATAACTACGCATTTCCACCAAACCTGTCATATCCACAACAAGATTATTATAGCCAAAGCTGGAACCGCGCTCACAAAGTAGAATGTTTTCATTACCAGAATCACGTAATTTATCTATCACGTTTTTCATATCCCATGGAGCCATAAATTGTCCTTTTTTTACATTGACAATTTTTCCGGTTTTTGCAGCTGCTACCAATAAATCGGTTTGACGAGACAGAAAGGCAGGAATTTGCAGCATATCAGCTACTTCGGCCACTTGTGCACATTGCCATGTTTCATGAACATCAGTTACTATGGGCAGATTGAGCTCGGTTTTTACGCGTTGCAGAATTTCCAATCCGCGTTTCATGCCTAAGCCACGAGGAGATTTGACCGAAGAACGATTGGCTTTATCGAAAGAAGATTTAAAGATAAGATGAATTTGTAACTCTTCGCAAATCTCTTTTAGCTTGGCAGCTACCATCATGGTCATTTCTTCCGATTCGATAGCACAAGGACCTGCAATAAGTACAAAACGAGTGTTTCCACCAATATCAAAGCGATTGAGAATATTTATTTTACGGGTAATTTGCATTTCTTGTGGAATTTCCTTTTAACAATACAGATATTTTATGCCTCATTTAAAATATGAAAAACTGATTTTAATTTTCAAATCACCAAATTTTCAAATTTTCAAATCATCTATCAATTAGTATACACTCTCACCCAATCAACCTCGAGATGTCCGGTACTTCCATGTTGTTTTTCGGAAATAAATGAGTTGAAACCGAGATACATGGCTTCCTTTGGCACACTACTAACAGTACGATAAACTTCAATATTATTAACCATCCAAATCAATTCCTTTTGTGTCCAAATTAAGGTGTAAATAAAATACTCGGAAGGATTTAATCCTTTAATTTTCACACCATCAACAATATCTTTATTTGAATTTCCAACCGTAATATTCTTACCATCATAGTGAAAAATATTTATTAATGGTAGTTTCTTGTCGGAGCCTAACCAAAATGCATGATGAAAAGCACCTGTACAACGAATTTTAGCACGATAAATACCATATTTCTGACGGAATTTATCAGCTGTTTGAAGTACATCAGATGTAAAATTGAATTTTCTTAGAATAAATCCCTTCTCAGTATCCCATGCTCTTGCTGTAACTTTTTCGTGTTTAGTAGCAATTTTTAAAATTCCATTTTCAACAGTCACATTTTTACCTTGATTATTAGCCTGTTTTTCATTTGTAAATGAATGATCTTCAATCAGTTTTTCATTATTATAATGAAAGCCGAATGCCCAATGCGATTTATCTAAACTATTCCATTCAAATTCATCGTTAAAAGTAATCACTAATTTTTTGTATTTTTCGAAGCGTTCCGGTTTCTCATTTATATAGAAATCGACATCCGGATTTTTGGCCAACTCATAAAAACGCTGCTCTTGAACATATTCAGGTGTGGTTTGCCATCTTTTCTGATTCATCCAAAACTCATTGGCTTTCATAAATTCAGGAGATGCAACCTTGATTTTCAACTTGTCGAACTCTGTAAGAATGTATGATTCGTGAAATCGCATATAGGTTTTAAAAGCCTTGGAATGTTCGAAATCTTTCAATTTACGAAGTGATTCCGATGCTTTCACTTGTTTCTTATCTCCGAGCAATTCATATTCTGGAGTAAGTTTAAATGCAAGATATTGTTTTAGTTGTTCAGAATCAAGGACTTTATAGTAAGTTTGAATAGCAATTGAATCAACTAATTTGTTGTATTTTCGGCTGACTTGATATTCCTCAGTATCTTTATACTTCCTGTTTTGAAGAATCTTTTTGTTTTCTTGAAATTTTGCTGATTTTACAATATGAAATAATTTCTTGTATTCAGCCACCTCAATTGATTTTCCTACTTCTGCATAACGATGCATGGCTTTAACCAAATCAACTTCGTCCTTTTCAAGTTTAGCTGTTGGAGTAATTCCTCCAAATAGTTTATTCCAAAACAGATTCATGGTGCTGTTTATTAATAATTTATAAATTAATAATTAACGATTCGCTGTTGACAAATCGTAATTATTTTTGATTATTGAATTGAATAATATTGTCAAAACATTGACTAATATCTTGAACAATAATAGGTTTATATCTTTCATCAATAGGTATAAACAATTCACTTCGCATTAAGTCTATTTGTGCCAAAAAGTGATTGTAAAAACCATCCTGATTTACTAAAATCAACGGTTTTTTATGTTCGCCTACTATACCAGACGTAATTACATCGAGAGTTTCGTCCAGAGTTCCATAACTACCGGGAAGCGCAACAAATACATCAGCCAACGATTTCATTTCGTCTTTTCGTTGGCTCAATGTTTCCACTGTGATAAGTTGTGAAGGCAATGCACTTTGGCGATTCATTCTGACAATAGCATTTGCAATTACGCCAATAATGTTGCCGTTTTTACTAAAAGCACCTTCCGCAACCGAATCCATTAAACCACCTGTTGCCCCACCATATACCAACGTATTACCGCTTTCGGCAATTAATTCACCCAAGCGGAAAGCCGAGAGTTTATATTTTTCGGGTATATGATTGCTCGAAGAACAGTAAACCGCTATTTTCATGTTTCGTGTTTCATGTCTCGTGTTTCGCGTTTCGTGTTTCAAACTTGGAACACGAAACACGAAATGATATTCTACGCATCAATCTTAGCGTAAGTTGCATTTTGTTCGATAAACTGGCGACGTGGAGCTACATCATCTCCCATCAACATGGAGAAAACGTGGTCAGCTTCAGCAGCATTTTCGATATTTACCTGACGCAATGTACGATTTTCAGGATTCATAGTGGTATCCCACAATTGAATTTCGTTCATTTCACCCAAACCTTTATAACGTTGAGTATGAATGTTTCCTTCCGAACCCCCAAATCTTTCAATAAAATTCTGACGTTGAAGTTCAGTCCAGCAATACTCTTCATTCTTCCCTTTTTTACACAAATAAAGTGGTGGAGTGGCAATGTATAAATAACCCTGCTCAATCAATTCTTTCATGTGACGGAAGAAGAAAGTCATAATTAGTGTAGCAATATGGCTACCATCCACGTCGGCATCAGTCATAATAATGATTTTATGATAACGCAGTTTTTTCATATTTAATGCCTTGCTGTCATCTTCGGTACCAATAGTAACGCCCAAAGCGGTATATATATTGCGTATTTCTTCACTTTCGAGCACTTTATGTGGCATTGCTTTTTCTACATTCAGAATTTTACCACGTAATGGCAAGATAGCTTGAAATTGACGACTACGACCTTGTTTGGCAGTACCACCTGCCGAATCACCTTCGACAAGGAATAATTCGCATTTTTCAGGGTCTTTGTCAGCGCAATCGGCTAGTTTACCAGGCAATCCACCACCTGAAAGCGGCGATTTGCGTTGTACCATTTCACGAGCTTTGCGGGCGGCATGACGGGCTGTGGCAGCTAAAATTACTTTCTCAACAATAATACGGGCAGCTTTTGGATTTTCTTCCAAATAATTTCCAAGTGCTTCGCCTACAGCCATATCTACCGAACCCATAACCTCGTTGTTACCAAGTTTAGTTTTGGTTTGACCTTCAAATTGTGGTTCGGCCACTTTTATTGAAATAACAGCTGTCAATCCTTCGCGGAAGTCATCGCCACTGATTTCAATTTTCAGTTTGTCGAGCATTTTACTGTCCTCAGCGTATTTTTTCAACGTACGGGTCAATCCACGACGGAAACCTGCCAAGTGAGTTCCACCTTCTATGGTGTTGATATTGTTTACGTAAGAGTGAATATTTTCGTTGTAAGAAGTGTTGTAAGTCATGGCAATTTCTACAGGAGTGCCATTTTTTTCTGTCGAAATATGAATCACATTGTCGATTAATGGTTCACGGGCTTCGTCGATATATTCAACAAATTCTTTCAAACCTTCGTCGGAATGGAAAACTTCCGAACGGAAAGTTCCATCTTCGTTTTTCTGACGTTTATCCGTAAGTGTTAGTGTAATTCCGGCATTCAGGAATGATAATTCGCGCAAACGACTTGCCAAAATATCATACTTGTAAACCGATTCGATAAAGATAGTATTGTCGGGCATAAACGTAACCAAAGTACCATTGGTAGTAGATGTTCCAATTTCTTTAACAGGAAATTGAGGAAATCCACATTTGTACTCCTGCATATACAATTTGCCTTCGCGCGAAACTTCTACGTGTAACAATGTAGAAAGTGCATTCACACACGATACACCCACACCGTGCAAACCACCGGAAACTTTGTAACTTCCTTTGTCGAATTTACCACCGGCATGTAGCACTGTCATAACTACTTCCAAAGCCGAACGACCTTCTTTTTCGTGCATATCTACAGGAATACCACGACCATTATCAATCACAGTGATTGAATTATCTTCGTTGATAAAAACCTGAATTGTATCGCAATGTCCGGCCATAGCTTCATCAATAGAGTTATCCACCACTTCGTAAACCAAATGGTGTAACCCTTTTACGCCAATATCGCCAATATACATTGCAGGACGTTTACGCACTGCTTCTAAACCTTCCAGTACCTGAATACTACTAGCACCATAATCGGCACTAGCGGCAGCTCTCGCTTTTTCTTCTTCGTTCATTATTATTATAAGTTATTTGTTTACAGATGTTTGAGGATAGATTTCGATGTTCATTTATAATATAATCCTTCTATCCAAAAAAACAGACAAATATACGATAAATTTTTGAGATGAGAGTAGATTTTTATTTAAAAAAATGAGCCAATTTGAAAATGAGCCAATTTGAAAATTTGAA
>JBMOHG010000231.1:0-5273 GCA_049317965.1 Paludibacter sp. | reverse complement strand
GTATTCCGTCTTGTTTCTTGGCTCTTGATTCTTACGCTCAATATAATATACAATAATAAACTAATATAACTTCCGTCAACTGTCGGATTTAAGTAATATATGAAAACTTTCAGAATAGGTGGAATTCATCCTTCAGAAAATAAATTTTCTGCAGGAAAAAGAATTGAAATTGCTAATCTTCCAAAACAAGTTGCTATTCCATTGGCTCATTATATTGGAGCACCGGCAGAAGCTGTTGTTGCAAAAGGAGATATGGTCAAAACCGGCCAATTAATTGGAAAAGCAAAAGGTTTTATTTCTGCAAATGTTCATGCATCCGTTTCGGGAAAAGTGAACAAAATAGATGTTCATTTAGATGCGACGGGTTATAAGAGAGAATCAGTTTTTATTGATGTAGACGGCGACGAATGGCTCGAAACTATCGACCGAAGTAAGGATGTAATACGTGAATGTAATTATTCAAAGGAAGAAATTTTAAATAAGATAGCCGCATCCGGAATAGTTGGACTAGGTGGAGCCACTTTCCCTTCACATGTAAAATTGTCACCACCGCCTGGCAAAAAGGCGAATGTTTTAATTGTAAACGCTGTTGAATGTGAATCATACCTTACATGCGATCATCAATTGATGCTCGAAAAAGGCGAGGAAATAATGGTTGGAATAACCATACTTATGAAAGCACTAGAAGTAAAACGTGCAATTGTTGGTATTGAGAATAATAAAAAGGATGCGATTTCTCTTTTTCAACAGTTATCGAAATCATATAGTGGAATAGAAATTATTGCATTAAAAGTTCAATATCCTCAAGGTGGTGAGAAACAATTAATCGATGCAGCAATTGGTCGGCAGGTTCCAAGTGGAGCACTTCCTATTGAAGTAGGAGCTGTGGTTCATAATGTTGGAACAGTTTATGCAGTTTACGAAGCTGTTCAGAAAAATAAACCTTTATTTGAAAGAATAATCACCATTACTGGAAAATCAGCTACAAATCCGGGGAACTTTTTGGTTCGTTTAGGTACAATGCTTTCGGAGGTTGTTACTCAGGCAGGTGGCATTCCCGATGATACCGGCAAAATAGTAGGTGGAGGTCCAATGATGGGTCGTTCGTTAATGACGCTTGATGTACCAATGGCCAAAGGAAGTGCCGGAGTTTTATTTATACAGAACACCGAATCACTCCGTAAGAAAATGCAAAACTGCATACGTTGTGGCAAATGTGTAACCGTTTGCCCAATGGGATTAGAGCCATATTTACTTATGAATATGGGCGAAAAAGAAATGTGGACAGAAATGGAAATAAATAGAACGATGGATTGCATTGAATGTGGTAGTTGTAGTTATACCTGCCCATCGAATCGTCCGCAGCTTGATTATATTCGTTATGGCAAAACTGCTGTAGGTGCAATTATAAGAAATAGGAATTCAAAGTAGTAAGACCCCAAACGCAAAAAGGGACATAAGACTAGTTTATTTTACTTGAACTGGGAAGAAAAACAAATCAAAAATTAAAAAGCAATACAAACTTAG
Organism: Paludibacter sp.; assembly: GCA_049317965.1. Taxonomy (GTDB): domain Bacteria; phylum Bacteroidota; class Bacteroidia; order Bacteroidales; family Paludibacteraceae; genus Paludibacter. The sequence goes on along the minus strand of JBMOHG010000231.1, from coordinate 3,746 downwards.
TTCTCAGTAAGTTGAAGGACTAATGGTCATTATCATTTAACAATTATGAATAAACTAATTATTTCACCTGCTCCCCATGTGCATAGCGGTGATACGATTTCGAAAAATATGTTGAGCGTAATTTATGCACTAATTCCTGCATATTTGGTAGGTCTCTATTTTTTCGGACTTGGTGCTTTAATTGTAAGTTTAACAGCGGTTTTGTCGTGTGTGCTTTTTGAGTATTTGATTCAAAAGTTCATTTTCAAAGGAACAATTACTATTAATGATGGTTCGGCTGCATTAACCGGATTATTATTAGCATTTAATTTGCCTTCAAATATTCCTGTTTGGATGGTAATAATAGGCTCATTAGTAGCTATTGGCATTGCCAAGATGAGTTTTGGAGGGTTAGGAAATAATCCATTAAATCCAGCTTTGGTTGGTCGGGTTTTTTTACTTATTTCTTTTCCGGTTGCAATGACCAGTTGGCCACGTCCAATCCCATTTAATCTTCATTATATCGATGCCGAAACAGCTGCAACACCATTAGCTTTGCTAAAAAGTCAGTTTGTAGAAATACCAAAAACGCTGGATTTATTGATTGGAAACATGGGCGGATCGATTGGTGAAGTTTCGACAATTGCTTTACTGATTGGTTTAGTTTATTTATTGATAAAACGAATTATTTCGTGGCATATTCCGGTTAGTATTTTACTTACAGTTTTTGTTTTTACAGGAATTCTTCATTTGGTAAATCCCGAAGCCTATCTTACCCCCGTTTTTCATTTGCTGACCGGAGGTTTGATGCTGGGTGCTGTATTTATGGCAACCGATTATGCCACTTCACCAATGAATACTCGGGGAATGTTAGTTTATGGAGTTGGTATTGGAATTATTACAGTCGTAATTCGTGTTTTTGGAATTTATCCCGAAGGCGTTTCATTTGCCATTCTGATAATGAATGCATTTACTCCACTTATCAATACATATATAAAGCCAAAACGATTTGGTGAAGTAATAAAAAAATAATCGTTGCATATATAAGTTGATTATTGTGTAAAAATAAAATAAATAAATCTTCTGAAAGAGTTTAATAATGAAGAAATTAGAGTCAAATTTTAAAAATATGGTGTTGGTATTATCTGCCATCACTTTATTTGCTGCTGCGGCACTGTCGTCGGTTTATACATTTACGAAAGAGCCAATTGCTTTATCGAAATTAGCAAAACAACAAAACGCAATACGTGAAGTTTTGCCGCCGTATGACCATTTAGAAGCCAAACCATTTACCGAAAACGAAGGAACTGTATATAAGGCTTATGATAAAAATAATGTGTTTCTAGGTTCTGCTGTTCAATCCATTTCAAATGGGTTTAGTGGAAATATTGATGTTATTGTAGGTTTTGATGCAAATGGGAATATTCTTAATTATCTTGTATTAGATCAAAAAGAAACACCGGGATTAGGTTCTAAAATGGTGGATTGGTTTAAAACTGACAAAGGAAATCAAAGTATTATTGGGAAAAATCCGGCCACCTATAATTTATTGGTCAAAAAAAATAAAGGCGATGTAGATGCCATAACAGCAGCTACAATCAGTTCAAAAGCATTTTTATTTGCTGTTAGAAGTGCATATACTGCTTTTTCAAAACATGTTGTAGCAAATTCGGCAGAACAATCACCAGTAAACAAAACAGATTCTATTAAAGTAAATTGAAAGGACAAGACAATGAATAATTCAAAACTAAAGATTATTGTAAATGGTTTGGTTACCGAAAACCCAACCTTTGTACTAATATTGGGAATGTGTCCTACATTAGCCACTACTTCTTCGGCTATTAATGGAATGAGCATGGGTTTAGCAACTTTGTTTGTTTTGGTTGGCTCAAATATGGCCATTGCACTTTTGAAAAACATAATTCCCGATCAGGTGCGTATTCCGGCTTATGTGGTAGTAATTGCCACTTTTGTAAGTATTGTTGAAATGACCATGCAAGCATATCTTCCTGCTTTATTCGATACGCTGGGCATTTTTATTCCACTTATTGTAGTAAACTGTATTGTATTAGGACGTGCAGAAGCATTCGCAGCCAAAAATTCAGTTTTTGATTCTATGCTTGATGGTATTGGTATTGGATTGGGTTTCACTTTTGCTTTAACTTTACTGGGTTCAATTCGAGAATTATTAGGCACAGGAAAATCATTTGGTTTAACGATATTCCCCGAAAGTTACGGAATGCTGATATTCGTATTGGCACCGGGTGCTTTTATCGCTTTGGGATATTTAATTGCAGTAATTAACAAGATTAGAAAAACAAATTCGTAATTAGTTAATTGATATTCGGAGTTATCCAACCAATTAACCAGTCAACCAATACACAAATCAACCAATTATCATGACATTTATTCTAATTTTCATCAGCGCAGTATTTGTGAACAATATAGTTTTGTCACAATTCTTAGGCATTTGCCCTTTTTTGGGAGTTTCAAAAAAGATTGAAACAGCATTGGGCATGAGTGGTGCAGTAGCATTTGTAATGACCATTGCCACCATTTTTACCTATATCATTCAAAAATCAGTATTGGATCCTTTCAATATAGGTTTTTTGCAAACCATCACATATATTCTGATTATTGCAGCATTGGTTCAGTTGGTCGAAATTATATTGAAAAAAGTATCAAATGCACTTTATCAGGCGTTAGGTGTATTTTTACCTCTTATCACTACCAATTGCACTATTTTGGGTGTGGCACTACTTGTTATCAAAAAAGATTTCAATCTGATAGAAAGTGTTGTTTTTGCAATTTCTACAGCCATTGGTTTCGGCCTGGCATTGGTTTTATTTGCCGGAATTCGCGAACAACTCAGCATGGTAAAAGTGCCAAAAGCCCTCGAAGGCACTCCAATATCATTAATTACTGCAGGATTGTTGGCAATGGCCTTTATGGGATTTGCAGGAATTGTAAAATAAACTTACTTTTGTAAACCAAATCTGTTTAATGCGGCAGTAGCTCAGTTGGTAGAGCATCAGCTTCCCAAGCTGAGGGTCACGAGTTCGAGTCTCGCTTGCCGCTCAAGAAGTAAAGTCATATAAGTCAACAGTTTAAAACGATTGTAAGTTAATTACAGTCGTTTTTTTTATAAAAAAAGAGATAATGTAATACACACTATCTCTCATTTTTTTAAAATCATTATCTTTTTTTCCAAACTTATTACCTGATAATTAAATCGTAAGGTAATCGGGCTTGAATACCGTTTATTTTATCTAAATTTCTAACTTGCTTGAAAAGATTATATTGTTCACCTAACTGCGCTTTGACAAATCGGGTTTCTACATCATCTTTAATACTTTTAAGGAATTTTGTTTCAAATGTTTCTTTCTCAGGATATTCTGCCACTTTGTATGATTTCAATTTTGCTTTGGCCACTGCTAATACGATAGCATCGTTCAAACCTCCAATTTTATCAACAAGACCAATTTTCAAAGCGTCTTCACCTGTCCAAACTCGTCCCTCGGCAATGGCTTTAATCTGATCGGTAGTCATTTTTCTGCCATCAGCACAGCGTTTTACAAAAAGTTCGTATCCGCGATTGACATAGTTTTGCATCAAATCTCGTTCTTCAGGAGTGAATGGACGATTTACCGAGATGGCATCACTCATTTTATTTGTTTTAACCCCATCGTAAGTCAAACCAATTTTTTCATTCAATCCTTTAATATTTGGAATAACTCCAAAAATGCCAATAGAACCTGTAATCGTAT
>JBMOHG010000230.1:0-5279 GCA_049317965.1 Paludibacter sp. | reverse complement strand
CACCAACCACACGTTCGTGATCGGCATCGTAGCCACGGTGTGTAGCTAAGTCGAAAGCTACCGAAAGACCTTTTTGACCGGCAGCAAGGTTACGACGGTAGAATGCATTTGATTCTTCTGCAGTAGAAAATCCGGCATACTGACGGATAGTCCACGGTTGCATAGCGTACATTACCGAATAAGGCCCGCGTAAGTATGGAGGAAGTCCGGCAGCATAGTTCAAATGCTCCATACCTTCCAAATCATCTTTGGTATAAAATGGTTTCACCGGAATCAATTCTGCAGTTAGCCAGCTACTATCGACCTGCTGAGCAGTAGAAGCAGCTACGTTTTTAATATCAATATTTTTGAAATTTGGTTTCATTTTTTTTAGATTTTATTTTTTGTTAACGCAAAGTTGCTAAGATGCAAAGTCGCAAAGTTTAATATTTATTGGAAATAATTATTTACTTTTCGTTTGATTCCATCTTTTAATAGAACCACATTGAAATTTAAAAGAAATCCTAATTTTATATCAGATAATCTCATATAAGAGACTAATTGAGCCTCATCAATCGGATATATATCATAAACTGATTTAATCTCAACAGCAATAATATTTTCCACTAAAACATCTATTCTGAAATTTCTGTTTAACAATCTTCCTTTGTATTTTAATGGTAAATATACTTGATTCTGAACATTTACGTTTCTATTTCTAAGCTCTTCACATAGACACTCTTCGTAAATTGATTCAAGTAATCCAGGTCCTAACTCTTTATGCACTTCAAAAGCACAATCGAGAATAATTTTTCCAAAACGTTCATATTCTTCTTTTGTCATAACGATAATACTTAGCGGCTTATAAACTTAGCGTTCTTTGCGTTCAAAATAATTTTTTAAAACAATTAGATGTACTTACATTTTGCTGCAAGCTCTTAAGAAAATAATTCTTGGTCAAAAGCATACGGAGTTACAGGACTAAACTCAGCATTTTCGGGTAGGTTATCACAATTTGCGATAAGCTCTAACCATTCTGCCTTTGTGAGTTTAAACATGAAATCACTTGGAAAGCGTTCAACATTTCGTTTCACTGTTTGCTTCAATATTCGATTTTCTACAACATACAAAGCAGAAAGGTCGAAATCTAACATGACTTTTAAACCTCTCAGTTCATATATTTTGCTTTGGATAAGTTGTAATTCCATATTTATCTGGGATTATAGGTTATCACAAATTGTGATAACCTTAGTTGACACCAAGCTTTTGGTTAAACCCTTTCAGCGTATCCAACACATTTGATTTGACATTGATGAAATATTCAATTCCTTGTGCTTTTAATTCATCCATGTTAGCAGGCGCTCCTGCAACTACCAAAATAGCTTTCCCTTTTGAAACTGTGTAAGCAGCAGGAGCTAGTTCAGCATATTCGTCGTCGCTTGAGCAAAGAACAATAATGTCAGCTCCGGCTTTTTGAGCAGCAGCTACACCTTCTTCAACAGTTGAGAAACCTAAGTTGTCAACTACGTCATAACCGGCACAAGCAAAAAAGTTACAAGCAAACTGTGCACGAGCCAAACGCATTGCCAAGCTACCAATAGTCAACATAAATGCTTTTGGACGTTTAGCAGCCCCTTCAGTTGCGAAACGCAATGCTTCGAATTCGGCAGCGCCACGTACCGGCAATAGTTTTTCCGTTCCGCTGTGTGAGCAACCACAATCGGTAGCTTCTGTGATTTGAACTTTTTCAGCACCAATTTCATTAAAGTTAGGGAACTGGTTAGTTCCTAATAATACTTCACGACGGCTTGAAACGGCTTTCAAACGAGCAGCAGCAGTTGCTTTAACTGCTTGTTGAACTGAACCTGAAGTAACAGCAGCAAAGAAACCACCGTTATCCTCAACTTCCAGGAATAATTTCCAGGCCTGAGCAGCAATTTCGTTAGTCAATGTTTCAATATAATAAGAACCGGCAGCAGGGTCAGCTACTTTATCGAAATGACATTCTTCTTTTAATAATAATTGTTGGTTACGGGCAATACGTTCCGAGAACTCATCGGTTGGTTTGTAAATAGAATCGTAACTCAACACAGTTAGCGAATTTACACCACCTAATGTTGCACTCATAGCTTCGGTTTGGGTACGAAGCATATTTACGTTAGCGTCAAAAATGGTTTTGTTGAAAGTAGAGGTTTCGGCGTGAATGCGCATTTTGGCTGCACATTTGCAAATTCCATTAACGGTACTTTTGCAATCTTCCACTTTACAAGCGGGTTGGTAAGCGTCAACAATGTTAGCCCACAACAAGCGGGCAGCACGGAATTTGGCAATTTCCATAAAGTAGTTGCCGCTTACGCCAAAGCTGAATTTAATTTTTTTAGCAGCCAATGAAGTGTCAACACCAGCTTCAACCAATGACGACAGGTATTCGTTACCCCAAGCCAATGCGTAACCCAATTCCTGAGCAATATAAGCTCCACCATTGCTTAACGTAGTAGCATTTACACCAATCACGCGGTAGAAAGGTAAACCAATAGCAGCAAGAACTGTTGCTTTAGCTTTTGCAGTAACTTCTTCTTTGGTCAACTCTTTTCCAGCCTGCAACATGCGGTTGATTGGGTCAAAGTTGATAGAACCTTGCAGTTTCTTAACGTCGTACTCTTTTGATTTGAAATAGTCAGTTAAAATAGTTGCCAGGTTAGCAGCTGCACTTACACAAATACCGAAGTTAAGTTCAACACAATCAGCTGCAATGCCTTCGAGCAAAGTAGCGATGTAGTCAGCACTTAATTCTTCTTTTTTCAGTTTGAAACCTACTGAGGTTACGCCCTTGTACAAAATGTCCAACGCCTTAGCATTGGCTTCTTTAGCCGATTCCACAACGATGTCCTGACGAACAAACCATTCATTGTCGGTTTTAGTTCCGCGCACGAATGGGAAAACACCCGGAGCTGCATCTTTAGTTTGCAAGCCGGCAATGTCTTCTGCACGATAGAAAGGCAACACGTTGAAGCCTTCGTTGGTTTTCCAAACAAGCTTCTTGTTGAAGTCAGCTCCTTTGAGGTCGGCTGTGATTTTATCCATCCATTGCTGTGCGCTAACTGATGGAAAATCAGCCAATAAATTCATTTTTTTTTCTGCCATAATATATATTTACAAGTAAATTTTCACAAGCTACCATCATCAAGATTTTATCTTGAACCGACTTAGAAATTACATAAAAATGGATATTAAATATCCTGAATTCTAAGCGGGTGCAAAATTACTACTTTCATTTGAGTTAGACGAATTTTTCACCAATGAATTAAAGAAAAATTTCGGTAATTGAATTTATCATCATAATTATGTCTCAAAAAAGTTGATATTTATTTTAGCGATTAAAATAATTGGATTTGAACAATTAAAATATAGTCATATTATGTTAAAGCTAAAAAAATATAGTATCTTTGTAAAAAAAACAAGAATAAACAATTAAAAAAAAGATTATGGAAAACGAAATTACAAATTCGGATAACGAATTAGAATCAAAACTCTACATTACATTACAAAGTAGCGATTATTTGAAAACTACAGCCAAATGGGCGAACTTCCTTGCTATTTTAGGTTTTGTTGGAATAGCTTTTATGGTACTTGCCGGAGTTTTAATGATGATCTTTTCACCAATTATGAATTCTTCATCGGCATTTGGCTCGTCTTTTGCCTTTCCTATAGTTTTAATGGGAGTATTATATATTTTAATAGCAGTTTTATATTATTTTCCTACCTATTACTTATATAATTTTGCAAATAAAACAAAATTGGCAATTATCACAAATAATCAAGAAATGATGAATGACAGTTTTAATAACTTGAAAAAAGTTTTCAAATTCATTGGTATAATGACAATTGTATTAATATCATTGTATCTGTTTATGATTCCTGTAATTATATTTTTAAGCATTTCGAAGAGTATTGGTATTTGATATTGATTAATTATATTTTAAATTTACAAAAAAGAGGATTCCATGATTCCTCTTTTTTATTTTTACCGCAAAACAGAAAATAAATTAAAATCTAAATGGGTCAAAACAATGCTATTGATAAATTCGTTAAATTAGAAAAAACTAATATCAAATTAAAATTCAATCGTGAAAAAACTAATTCAAGAACAATTTCTGCCCATTTCAATTGATGAAGCATGGCAATTTTTCGCCACACCCAAAAATCTGAACGAAGTAACACCTGAAGATATGCTATTTGAAATCAAATCTGAGCTCCCTAACAATATGTATGCAGGTTTATTGATAAATTATAGGCTAAAACCAATGTTTAATATCCCAATAAACTGGTGTACAGAAATCACTCATATAAAAGAAAAAGAATATTTTGTTGACGAACAACGCAAAGGGCCTTACAATATATGGCATCATGAACACCATTTCAAAGCTGTAGAAGGTGGTGTAATGATGACTGATATATTGCATTATGATATTGGGAAATGGATTTTTGGATGGATTGCAGGAAAATTATTTGTTGATAAAATGGTATCAGATATATTTGATTACAGATTCAAAACTCTTGAAACATATTTCAACAAATAACTTTGCAATTAATTATTTATTCATTTTTCCTTATCACGAAAAATAATTATTTTTACGGTCAAATAAATCGAATACATTTATTAAAATACACACACTGTATTTTATCTAATATCCGACAAGCATTACAATACTTTGTAAAAAATCTATTTTACCTGATCAACTATAATGATAAGAACCAAGAAAATAACAGACTCATCTAATATTGAATTTTTTACAGCTAATACAAGTTCGATATTAACATTACCAATGATAGAAGGTGGTATCTCAGCTGGGTTTCCAAGTCCGGCTCAGGATTACATCGATCTTAAAATCGACTTAAATAAAGAATTGATAAACAACCCAAGTAGTACTTTTTATGGTCGTGTGAAGGGTTCATCTATGAAAGATGCAGGAATAGTGGATGGTGATATACTGGTAATTGACAAAAGTCTCGAACCTCAGGATGGGGATACGGCCATTTGCTTTATTGATGGCGAATTTACGCTTAAATACATTAAAATCGAACCAGATGCAGTATATTTGGTACCCGCCAACAGCAAATTTCAACCAATAAAAATAACTGAAGAAAATAATTTTTGTATATGGGGAGTAGTGACCTATTCTATTAAAAATCACAATAAGAGAAAGAAACCTTAATTAATAAGCGTGGTTTCAAACTTCAATTGTTCGTAATAAAATAAGATTTTTTGAACGCAAAGTCGCAAAGTTGCAAAGCCGCAA
>JBMOHG010000229.1:0-5279 GCA_049317965.1 Paludibacter sp. | reverse complement strand
GCGATTGATGCCGGTGCTATGAGTGTAATGTCGTCATTTAACGAATACAACGGCGTTCCGGCCAGTGGAAGCAAATATTTACTTACCGATATTTTACGCACCAAACTCGGATTCAAAGGTTTCGTAGTTACCGATTATACTTCTATCAACGAAATGGTAAATCATGGCGTGGTTGCCAACGAAGCCGAAGCTGGTTTATTGGCAGTAAAAGCTGGTGTGGACATGGATATGCAGGGCGAAGTTTATTTCAAATACCTGAAAAAACAAATAGAATCGGGTGAACTTTCCGAAAAAATAATTGACGATGCTGTTAAACGAATTTTGAAAGTGAAATTTATGCTTGGTTTGTTCGATGACCCATATCGTTATTGCAACGAAGCTCGAGAAAAACAACTTATTTATGCTCCTGAGCATTTGGAAGCAGCTTTTGATGTTGCAAAACGGTCGATGGTATTATTGAAAAATTCCAACAATGCACTACCCTTGAAAAAGGCTGATAAAATTGCTGTTATTGGCGAATTGGCTGCATCAACCCGTGATTTGCTAGGCTCGTGGAAAGCAGCAGGTGATTGGAATTTTATGAAATCGACACTCGATGAATTGAGAATATATAATGGAGTTGCAAATCTACTATATGCCGAAGGTTGCAAAACAATTGGCGATGACCGAAGTGGCTTTGCAGCAGCCATATCAGCTGCTCGAAATGCAGATAAAATAGTGATGGTAATTGGCGAAAATTACGATTGGAGCGGCGAAGCAACAAGTCGTACCAGCATCAATATCCCCGGCGTTCAGACTGAATTATTGGAAAAACTAAAAGCATTAAACAAACCAATAGTGGTTGTTTTGATGAATGGTCGTCCGCTCGATTTATCGAAAGAAAATGAATTGGCCGATGCAATATTGGAAGTATGGTTTCCAGGAACTATGGGCGGAAAAGCCATTACTCATGTGCTTTATGGCGAATACAATCCTTCGGGAAAACTTACCATGACTTTTCCACGAAATTTGGGACAAGTGCCAATTTTCTACTACGAAAAAAATACCGGTCGTCCCATTTATTTACCAAATCCTAAATACAAATCGAGGTATATCGACTGCCCGAATGACCCCTTATTTCCATTTGGATTTGGGTTGAGTTATACCACTTTTGCTTATTCCGACATAAAACTTTCGACAAACGAACTTACAAAAGATGGTGAAATTACCGCCTCGGTAAATGTTACTAATACAGGAAGTTATGCAGGTGAAGAAGTGGTTCAATGTTATGTTCGCGATTTGGTGGGAAGCGTTACCCGTCCGGTAAAAGAATTGAAGGGCTTTGAGAAAATAAGCTTAAAAGTGGGCGAAAGCAAAGTAATAACATTCACCATAAAACCCGACATGCTGGCTTTCCATCGTGCCGACATGACCTACGGGGCAGAAGTGGGTGATTTTAAATTGTTTATTGGTGGAAATTCGCGTGACACAAAAGAAGTTGATTTCAAATTGAGATGAACGTTATGTGATTTGGATTTGTTATGCATTCACAATAAATAATTGAAAATTAAATATTTATATTCGATTTGATTAACCGAAAAATTAAAATATCATGAGAACGAAAACATTTTTTATTTTATTTGTTGCACTTGTAAATGTCAGCACCCTTTTTGCACAAAATTTGAGCGTAAAAGGGATTATTGTAGACAAAAAAACGGGTGAAACTTTAATTGGTGCAACGATTTTGCAAAAAGGGACAAGTAATGGAACCATCACTGATTTCAATGGTAACTTTTCAATTTCTGTTCCTAAAGAATCCACATTAACAGTTTCGTATTTGGGTTATACTACTCAAGAAGTATTGGTTACAAGTGCAGGCCAATTAAAAATTGAAATGGCATCTAACGTCGAAGCCTTAGATGAAGTAGTGGTTGTAGGTTATGGAACTGCCCGAAAACGCGACTTGACAGGCTCTATTGTATCCATAAGTGGCGAAAGTCTGAAAAGTTCGCCCGACTATAATCCAGTAAAAGCATTGCAAGGCAAAGTACCCGGATTGTCCATGACCAATAGTGGCGCAGCTGGTGGAAGTCCAACTATTCGTATCAGAGGTGTGGCAACATTAAATGCTAAAACAGACCCGCTTTTTATTGTTGATGGTATGTTTGTTGATAATATTGATTTTCTGAATCCCACCGATATTTCATCAATTGAAGTTTTAAAAGATGCTTCCTCATTGGCAATTTTTGGGATACAAGGCGCAAATGGTGTAATCATCATTTCGACCAAACGTGCTGAAAAAGGTAAACTTATGGTTAGTTATGATGGATATGGCGGTGTTCAATCGCTAAGTTCAAGAGACCGATTACAACTTACCAATGCTGATGATTTTACCATGCTTTATAACGAGCAACTGAAAAATATGAATCCTGCGGCTGCAAGTTGGACAGGAGATTTATTGGGTGGTGGAACCGATTGGCAATCGCACATTTTCCGTCCGGCAATGATAACCAACCACGGAATAACCGTTTCGCAATCGAACGAAAAAGCCAGCAGCGTATTTTCACTGGGTTATTTTAAACAAGATGGGATTGTAAAATACAATTCGTACCAACGTTTCAATGGACGATGGGCAGGTGATTATATTGTTAGCAAACACTTTAAGGTGGGTGGAAATGCAACTTTGAGTCGTTGGGATGTAGATCCTGCTACCGCTGGAGTTTCCAATGCCGCACAAGCAATTCCTACTTATTCACCATTCTCGCCTGTTGAAGATCAGGTTGCAACAAACCTTGGATCGTATTATACACCTTCGCCCGGAATTCAGAAAGATGTGGCCAATCCGGTGGCTGTAATGGAATTAAAAAAAGGAAATAATCAAAGCTATGGGTATAGAGCTGTAGGTAATGTGTATGCTGAGATTGCATTTCTAAAAAACTTTACTTTTCGTGCAACGGGTTACGGCGATATAGGAATTAACTTAGGTAGCGAATACACGCCACGCTATAACGTAAACAATGCGACTTCGAATTCTTCGCAAATGAGCAATAGCACTACGTTTAACAGACATTCTGATGAATACACAAAATATCAGGCCGATTTTATTTTAAATTATAATAAATCTGTTGGTAAACACAGAATTGGTGCAATGGTTGGTTTTACGGCACGTGTGCTTGAAACTCAAAAATTTAGTGCAGCAGCCGATTCTTTGGTAGATGGGAAGCTATGGAATGTAGATCCGAATTACTGGATGTTGTCAACAGGGTCCAAACTTACTAAAACAAATGATGACTCGTATGAATCACAAGCTTTTGAATCGTATTTAGGAAGGCTAAATTACTCTTATGCTGATAAATACTTATTGACAGCCACATTCCGTACCGATGCCACGTCTCAATATACGTTGGCTAATCGCTGGGGATATTTCCCTTCGATAGGTCTCGGTTGGATTGCTTCTGAAGAAAGCATAATGGATGATTTGAAAGATAAAATCAACTTTTTGAAGATAAAAGCTTCGTGGGGAAAAAGTGGGAATGATAAATTTGATACCTATCTTGCGTATCCAAAAATTGATTTAAAAGGGCAACAAGTAGTTGTTGATGGAAAAATTTACTATTTGCCAACTCAAGCTTATTTGGTAGATACAAAACTACATTGGGAAGTAATCACCGGTTTTGATGCAGGATTTGAAAGCCGATTGTTAGACAGTCGATTGTCAATAGATATGGGATATTATAACAAAACTACCAATGATTTATTGGTGAAAGTTGCACCAAGTATTTCTGTTGGAGCTGGTTATGGTATTACAAATGCAGGCTCAATTCGGAACAGCGGAATAGAATATATGTTCACCTGGCAAGATAAAATTGGGAAATTTACTTATGGCATTAGCACCAATGGAGCAACGTTGAATAATAAAGTACTTGCTTTGGGCACTGATAATTCGGATATTGTTACTGGTGCATACCACCGTACCTCTGTAGGTCATTCAGTTGGAGCAATATACGGTTACGAACAGGATGGAATTTTTCAAAATCAAGCTGAAATTGACAGCTATTATCCGGCTTCATGGACTTCACAGCCCGGCGATATTCGTTACAAAGATTTAGATGGTGACTTAAAAATTACCGACAAAGACCGTACATTTATTGGCAGTTCAATTCCCACATTTACCTACGGACTAAATATGAATGCCGGATATGAAAATTTCGATTTTAGTATTGAGTTTAATGGCGTTTCCGGAAATAGTATTGTGAATACAAAGAAACTTCCTACTTATGCACAATTTAATTTTTATACCACAGCACTAAATCGTTGGCATGGCGAAGGAACTTCAAATTTGGAACCAGCACTCAACACTTCAAGAGGTAATAATTTTGAGTCTTCAACCAATTTATTGGAAAGTGGTTCATACTTTCGTGTTCGTGCCATACAATTGGGTTACAATTTCCCAAGACGCACACTAAAAGCATTAGGCTGCAATAAATTACGGGTGTTTGTCAACACACAAAACCCCATAACATTCAAAAACAACAGTGGATATACTCCCGAAATTAGTGGCGGCGTGCTAAATGGTGGAATTGATGATGGCAACACCTATCCGCTTCCTTCGGTTTACACAGCAGGTTTATCAGTTAACTTTTAATTCTAATCAAAATGAAAAAGGTAATATTATTTTTTAGCATAGTGCTTTTAAGCACAGCTTGTTCAGATACTTTTTTGGAACGTTACCCAAAAGGATACAATTATACCACAGTTGAAATGGATAATAGTGTGCTGGTTCAGGGGAAATTAGCGCAGGCTTATGCAAGTTTGAGAAACTGGGGATTTATATGGGGAGGCCTTGGAATGAATAATTATACTACGCCCGATGTTGAAAAAGGAAGTACACCAAGCGATGGTGGTGAAATTTCGCAGTTTAAATCATTAAGTTACACTGCTGCCAATGCTCAGATAAAAGATTATTATAGTAGTTGTTACAGTAGTATTTATCAAACTAACGAAGCAATCGCATTAATTGTAGCTCAGTCGGATACGGTTAGTACAAAAAAAATAAATTTAGGCGAAGCATTGTTTCTGCGTTCAGTTATGTATTTCAGATTAGCACAGGCTTATGGTGGCGTGCCTTGGGTAGATAAAGTATTGGGACAAACAGAAAAAACTCCGGGACGATCTACTCGCGAAGAAATCTGGAGCAAGATTGAAAAAGATTTAATTTCAGCAATTCCGTTTTTACCAACTCGTACAGCCTTATTGGCTAGCGGTAACTCGGGACGAGCCACTCAAAATGCAGCACGGGC
>JBMOHG010000228.1:0-5284 GCA_049317965.1 Paludibacter sp. | reverse complement strand
AAGATTTACAATTTACAATTTACAATTTACCAATTTACAATTTACTAATCTACCAATTTACTAATTTACCAATTTACTAATCTACCAATTTACTAATTTACTAATTCAAGAACTGGGAAAATGATTTCAAAGAAATAGATTATCAGGATATTGTATATCAACAAGATATAAACCATGCGCTGGAACTGAAGTGCCTGCATTACAGCGGTTTTTTGCATCAATAACAGCTCTGAATTCATCCAAACTAAGTTTATGACGACCAACTTCGAGTAATGTACCTACAATGGCACGAACCATATTTCGCAAAAACCGGTCGGCTTGTATAATAAATACCCATTCGTCATTTTGTTTGACCCATTCAGCTTGGGTAATTTTGCAAATATTCGTTTTTGCATCGTTGTGCAATTTGCTGAAACTTGTAAAGTCTTGGTATTCTTTGAGTATTGAAGCAGCATTGTTCATGGCTTCAAAGTCGAGCTGGTCACTTAATCGTGTTGCCAATTCATTTTTGAAAACATCCTTTCGCGTAATAATATGATATTCGTATCGACGTGAAATGGCATCGAAACGGGCATGTGCATGTGGTAGAACCTCAACAATTTTGAAAATGGCAATGTCCTTGGGTAAAAAACTATTTAACTTCGCCACTAAATCGAATGCTGATGGTAAATCACCATCAAAGTCGAAATGTGCTACCATAAGTTTTGCATGAACACCGGTATCAGTTCTTCCTGCTCCTATTATTTCGATATCTACACGAAGAATGGTACTCAAAGCCACCGTTAGCATCTCTTGCACCGATATACCATTGGGTTGAACCTGCCAGCCGTGATAAGCAGTGCCCTTATAAGAAAAATATATAAAATAACGTCTCAATTAATTGATTGTTGTAAGTTGAAATTGAATTGATTGTGACAAATTAATTAAATAATTTCTCAATCTTTTCTGCATAATAAGCCTCAATCACATTTCGCTTAATTTTAAGTGTCGGAGATAGGAATCCATCGGCAGTTGTCCATTCATTTGGCACTAATTGATAGCGTTTTACCTGCTCGAAATCGCCAAAATAATGATTATAATGCTTTACTTCTACCTGAATTCGTTTCACAACCAATGGATGCTCAATCATTTCAGCGTTGGTTGTATATTTAATTTTATGTTTGGCACACCACGATTTCAAATAAATAAAATCGGGAGAAATTAATGCAGCAGCAAATTTCTTATTTTCTCCTACTACTATCATATTTTCAATAAAAGGCGATTCGGTAAATTTTGATTCTATAGCCTGAGGATTTACGTATTTTCCGAATGATGTTTTAAAAATACTTTTAAGTCTTCCAGTAATAATCAGTTGACCTTCAGGAGTTATTTTTCCTGTATCACCTGTATGAAACCATCCATCTTTATCAATAACTTGCGCTGTTAGTTCTGGATCTTTATAATAACCTAACATCACATTGTGACCACGACAAGTAATTTCATCGCGCTCGGCAAGTTTAATTTCCACTCCATCAAGAGCTAAACCTACAGTTCCAAATTTTCTACCATATTCCTTGCGCTGATGCACCGAAATTACGGGCGATGTTTCGCTTAAACCATAACCTTCGAAAATAGGCATTCCTATTGCCGAGAAAAAAGAAGCCATGTGAGGTTGAATGGCAGATCCTCCCGAAACAACAATATCGAAATTTCCACCAATAGCGGCTCGCCATTTTGAATAAATTAGCTTGTCGGCCAGTTTTTGTTGAATCATATACCATTTGCTCATTCCATCCAATTGGAATTTAGTAGCCAATGTAAATGCCCAATAATAGATAATTCTGCTAACAAAAGGTAACTTTTTTCCTGACAAATAGAGTTTGTCATATATTTTTTCGAGTAATCGTGGTACACACGACATCATCGTAGGATTTACTTCTTTGATGTTTTCGGCAATAGTAGCCAGACTTTCGGCATAATAAACCGACATGCCCAGATATTGATAGAGATAGACCAACATTCGCTCGTATGCATGGCAAAGTGGTAAAAAACTCAATGCTTTGTTGCTCCATGCAGAAGGAATTGATGCTAAATTCTTTACGTTTTCGAGAATATTATTATGCGAAAGCATAACACCTTTCTGATTTCCGGTAGTGCCCGAAGTGTAAATAATGGTGGCTAAATCGTTTGGTTTGATGGCAGCCTTTAGTTTCGCAAGTTTATCAGGTTGGGGATTTTCTTTGCCAAGTTCAACCAGCTGGTCGAGGTATTTATATTCACTTTGTTGATCGGCAAAAGTGAATATTTCTTTGAGTGATTTTATTTCAGGCAATATCGGTTGTAGTTTATTACGCAATTCTTTACCTTCAATAAAAATCATTTTCATTTCGGCATGATTCAATATATGTCGATAATCATCCTGACTTATTGTTGGGTAAATTGGCACTGATATGGCTCCAATTTGCATTGCCGCAAAGTCCAGCATATTCCATTCCGGACGATTCCCACTTACAATACCAACTTTGTCGCCGGGTTTAATACCCAATTTTAGCATTCCAAAACTCATATTATTGGTTCTATCCACATAATCCTGAATGCTAAATTTAACCCAAGCACCATCACGTTTACAAGCCAAAGCCGCATCCTGAGTTGGATATTTCTCCAAATAGTTATCCAACAAATCGAATAATCTTGTTACTTCCATAATACTATTTACAATTTATCATCCGTCTGTTGACGGACAAAGTTTTACTATTTAGCATTGAACCGATTGACTAATTAACTAACCACTAATCATTGAAAAACAACCGTACGGTTTTTATATGCCAATATTTTGCGTTCAATATGTTTTTCAACTGCATGTGATAGCACAATTTTTTCCAGGTCACGTCCTTTTTTAATCAGCTCTTCCACAGTGTCTTTGTGCGAAATATGAGTAACATCCTGATCGATTATTGGCCCGGCATCCAAATCG
The DNA here is from genome assembly GCA_049317965.1 of Paludibacter sp. Classification (GTDB taxonomy): domain Bacteria; phylum Bacteroidota; class Bacteroidia; order Bacteroidales; family Paludibacteraceae; genus Paludibacter. The sequence goes on along the minus strand of JBMOHG010000228.1, from coordinate 2,331 downwards.
CTGGTAATATAATGACTGGTGGCTCCAATAACTTTTACTCCGCGCTCGTGGGCTGCGTGATAAGGTTTTGCACCGGCAAATGCTGGCAAGAACGAATGATGAATATTAATAATCCGGTCGGGATAATGAGTGATAAAATCAGCAGAAAGAACCTGCATGTAGCGAGCCAATACACAGAAAGTTATACCATTTTCTTTAAGCAATGCCAATTGGCGTGCCTCTTGCTCAACTTTATTATCTTTTGTAATCGGGAAAACGTGATAAGGAATATCGAAACGATTAGCAACGCTTTCCATATCGGGATGGTTGCTGATAATGAGTGGAATTTCAACATGCCATTCGCCAGCGGCATAGCGTGCCAATAAATCGTACAAACAGTGCGGCATTTTGGAAACAAAGATAGCCATACGTGGTTTTGTGTCAGAAAAATATAGTCTGAAAACCACATTAAAGCGGCTTGCAATAAGGGTTTCAAAATACTCTTCTATTTTTTCCTTTGGAATTTGGAATTCATCCAATTCCCATTTTACACGCATAAAAAACACTTTCTCTTCGCGATTTACGTATTGATCTAAATAAAGAATGTTTCCTTTGTGTTGGTTAATAAACTCAGTAACAACTGCTAATATTCCTGGTCGATCGGGGCAGTGCATCAATAGCACGGCGGTATTGTCATTTCCTTTCATTCAAATTTCATTTTTTTATATAACAACCTGCAAAGATAACATTTTAATTGAAGACATATATTTTTTACAGCATTTTGTAATTAAAAAAGTTGTAAAATTGGTAATAACCTTTATTGAATTTCGATTTATAATAACGGAAAGTAGAATAATTATTTTGAACATTACTCAAAAAAAATTCTGAGAGCTATTGTAGAAATGAAAAATTGCAGTATCTTTGCACCGCATTTGAAAATAATGTGCATTTAAAAACCCTTGGTTCGGTAGTTCAGTTGGTTAGAATGCCGCCCTGTCACGGCGGAGGTCGCGGGTTCGAGTCCCGTCCGTACCGCAAGGTAAAACGCTATTAATCTGTAAATTAGATTAATAGCGTTTTTTGTTTTATCATTTGCACAACAATTGCACAACTTCTATTATAAAAGCTCTATTTCACGTTACATTTTACCAATAAAAAAAGTCATTCAAATTTTACTCTGAATGACTTTTTTGTTTACCCTACCGAATAAAAAATTCGATTTAAAATAAATTTTTTACGTTTGAATTTTTTTAGATGTTTAAATTTTTTAATAATTACTCCAATTTAGACTTCTATAAATTTGGGTTGTTGTTTCACTATCAATGAAAGTTGACTCACCATTAAATTTTATTGTTCCATTTATGATGATAGATATAGCTTGATATTTTGTCAAAGACGAATCACAAAATCTAAATGTTTCTAAAAAAGACCTTAAATACTTTTTAATTTCATCGCCATGATAGCTATTGTTATTTAAAAGAAATTTTTCTGTTAAATCCACTTCAATTTTTATATAAATATCATCAGAATACGCACTCTTATAATCAACTTTTATAGATGATTGATTTGCAATTTCCGTTTTCGCAAATGCATCTTTATAAACTACATCTAATGCTTTTATAAAATCTATCTTTTTATTAGCTCTTTCAACATCATCAAGGTTTATTAGTTTTGGTTGATTTTTAATTAGTTCTTCATATTTCTTCCGTTCTTCATCTAAACGAAGAGTTCTTTCAATAATATCTTGCAAATCTTTTAGATACAATTCTTTGCCACTTTGGATTAATCCATATTCATTTGAAGACCGTATTTTATCATATTTTCTTTTTAAAACTATCTCTTGGTCGCCAGCAATAACACCAACTATGTTGACCAATTCCCAACCGAATCTTCCTAAAACATCAAGATTTGATTGTAAATCTATAGACTCGCTACCATTTTTAATGCCTACCATTTTGTAAGCCATCATTTTTTCGGGTGTGCCAAATTCTGTTTTACCAAATGATATAACTAAATACTCCCATTGTTGTTCGTTTGATTGATAAGAAATTGTTTTTACTTTTGGGGTTGTAGGTATTGTTTGACTTGTACACAAACCAACAAAAATGACTGAAAATAAAAAAAACAAAATTACTTTTTTCATAAGAATAAATTTTAAATTGTTAGTATTAAAATAATTCTTCAAAAGTACGGTTGTTTATTTGATGAAAATATACTTTTATTATGCTCTATAACATAAATTTACACTATTTCTCAAAAATCGGAAAAATCTTTTTCAACCAATGAAAAGGCATATTGGTTTATCCTGCGTAAAATAGGGGGGCGGGGTGTTATTAGTCATTCAACTTCATA
>JBMOHG010000227.1:0-5293 GCA_049317965.1 Paludibacter sp. | reverse complement strand
CTCAATTTAATTTCAGCATCGAAATAGGCTATTGTCTTAATTAATCCTTCCTCAAGTTGAACTTTTGGTACCCACTGATCAAGCATTTCGTATGCTCTCGTAATGTTAGGTTGCCTTTGCTTAGGATCATCGCTTGGAAGTGGCTGGAAAATCAACTTCGATTTGGAACCTGTAAGATCAATTACTTTTGTGGCTAATTCTAACATTGTAAACTCATTAGGATTTCCAATATTCACAGGACCTATTACAGAATCATCGGTTTTCATCATACGGGTCATACCTTCCAGCAAATCATCTACATACTGAAAACTACGAGTTTGTAATCCACTTCCAAATATAGTAATATCCTGTCCTTTGAGTGCTTGAACAATAAAGTTTGAAACTACCCTACCATCATAAGGATCCATACGTGGTCCATAAGTATTGAAAATTCGGATGATTTTTATTCTTACATTATTTTGGCGATGATAATCCATAAATAGAGTTTCGGCACATCTTTTTCCTTCGTCGTAACACGAGCGAATTCCAATAGTGTTTACATTTCCCCAGTATTCTTCAGGCTGAGGGTGAATGTTTGGATCGCCATAAACTTCACTTGTAGATGCTTGCAGGATTTTGGCCTTAACACGCTTTGCCAACCCAAGCATATTAATAGCACCCATCACTGATGTTTTCACCGTTTTAATTGGATTGTATTGATAGTGAACCGGAGATGCCGGGCATGCCAAATTGTAAATTTCATCTACTTCGGCCATGTAAGGTGCTGTAACATCATGCCTTACAAACTCAAAATATCCATTGGAAAGATTATGTTCGATATTTTTACGTCTGCCTGTAAAAAAATTATCTAAACAAATTACTTCATTTCCTTCTTTTAAAAGTCTGTCGCTTAGGTGTGAACCAATAAAACCAGCACCACCTGTAATTAGAATTCTGCTCATATTTTTATTTTTTAAGTTTGAAAAGTTGAGAGTTTGAAAAGTTTGAATTTAAATTATCCCCGTTTGGCACGTTCCCAGTTTACACTCTGTGATTTTTTAATATATCGTCCAAATCCCATAAATACAGCATAATTCATGATAAAGAAGTAATATGGTACAAAGAGTAATTTCACCTTCATCTTTCTGTTTTCAAGAAACCACCCTAAAAGTGCGGATATATAGAACAATAACTGTAAACCGAGTAAAATTAAATACAAATTGGAATAGGGAGCCAAAATTATATTAATTAGCAGAATAAGCAATAATGATACTGGTGTAACTGTCCAGCGTAAAACCCTGTGAGAAATATATTGAAATGATAATATGCCGTATTTGAAGATATTAAGCAATGGATATAATCTGATTACCGATTGAATTCCTCCGGCTGCTATACGAATTTTACGTTTAAGTTCTTCCTTCACATTGGCTGATGCTGTCTCAATAGCATAAGCTTCGGGGTCGTAATCAATTTTATAACCTTTCATAGCTACCCGCAGCGAAATTATAAAATCGTCCAACAGAGTATCGGCTTCAACTTCATTAAAAAGTTCGGTACGTATTGCAAATAACTCACCAGCAGCTCCTACAGCTGAGTATAACTCGGCATCCCAACGTTTTAATGTTGATTCGTATTTCCAGTAAATACCTTCACCTGCAGCCGATGCTGCTTCTTCATTTGCATTGAAAATCCGTTTTTCGCCGGAAACACAACCCACTTTTGGGTCGGCAAACATTTGAGCAATTCTCATTATTGATTCTTTACCCAACAAAGTGTTTGCATCCGAAAAAATCACAATAGGTGTTTTTACGAACTTTATTCCACGATTCATGGCAGCAATTTTCCCGCTTCGCTCTGGTCGGTGTAATACTTCAATTTCTGAATAAGCTTTTAATCGCTCTGGTGTTTCGTCATTGGAACCATCTGTAACCCATATTTGATGCAATTTCTCGCTGGGATAATTGAGTTGAAGCGTGTTCTCAACTTTTGCCTTTACATAATCCTGCTCATTGTATGCAGCTATAAGTAAAGTAACTTCCGGTAATTCGTTATCCGATAAAATCACCATTTTTTTCTTTGTGAAAATTCGTTTTAAACGAATCATAATAAATAGTACAATACCATAACCAAGATAGGTGTAGAAAACTATCCCTAATAAAATCCAAAAAATAATTTGAAGTACTTGCATAATTTTATGTTTTGAAGTTTGAAACTCTAAAGTTATTATCTACCAAGTAAAAGAAAACGTGTTATTTTGAAACGATCTAAGATTTTTTCGGCCACTATCGGTAAAAAAAGTCCCAATGATAATGATACAAAAAACACAAAAGTAGTATCATGAAATCCCAAAGCGTTTACTATGATTCGACCACCTGAAGCACCGAATGAATGAAATAAGAATATTGAAAAAGCAAAGTTTCCAAGCCACGCAAACCATTTGTTCGAAAAATGTGTGTGCATTAAAGTGATTGTACCTGTAATGCCAATTACCAATCCTAAACCACTGTTTTTCGAGAAAATATAGTCGGTGATTTTGTACCAGGCGAGTTGTTGAAAAACAAGACACACCATCAGAATTACACCTAATGACCATAAAAGATATTTATTATTAAATTGCGTTGGGAATCTTTTTATACCTACCCCAATTAAGAAGAAAGGAAAAAGATAAATTGCGCCTTTGAATCCAAATATATTCGGTACGGTTTCGCTGAATAGTGTATCTCTAAAAATTAGCAATATAAATGATAAACACAATATAATAAGCCAATTAGAGAATTTATTCGACAATTTATAAATGTCGATTACAGCAATTATCAAAAACACAATGAAAAGTGACTGTAAATACCAGTAAAAAGTATATGGTAAAACCAGTATTTTCCAAATATCACTTAAAGCATACGAATTACTGGTGCCGGGAACAAGATTTTGAACTATATAATAAAAACCACCAACAAAAATTAATGGTAGAAGAAGCCTTCTGCATTTCTTTAAAGTAAAAATTGTAAAGTAATTTTTCGATACTGGTTTTAATGCATAAACCCACCCCGATATAACTGTAAACAGTGGCATTCTAAGGTATTCAAAAGTATAATATAGATGTCTCAGAAAAGAATCTTCTGCTACTTTCATTCCTTCATCGGCTTTATAACCAATAACATGCCCCATTACTACTAATACAATTGCAATACCTCTTAGAGTTTCAATTGATGAGTCTTTTTTCTTTTCTACTGTCATAAGTATTTGTCAATTTGTTAACTGTTATTTGAAAATTACTTGAGTTTTCATTTTCTCAATTTCAATCTGATTTTATTATATGGTTTAATTACCAAGTCTTTTTCATATTGATTCATCCCCAAAAACCACATCGAAATACTGAATATTATAGTATAAATCAAAATACTTAATACTAAAATTTTCAAATTAAATAAGTCGAGATACAGAAACATCAATACACCTGCAATAGAAGGAATAATTAACGAAGGAGTTATTTTCAGAATCTCAACAACAAATAATTTAATATCTAAACCTACCTTTTTATGATAATACCAATTCATTATAAAAACATTGCCAATGACCAAAGCAATAGCTGTACCTGCTGCAGCGCCAATTCCTCCGTAAAGTTTTACCAGCGGTATTGAGATGGCCACATTGGCCACTGCAATAAATAAATAGACCCAAGATCTAAATTTGTGCATATTTTTGGCCCGCTGAATTTCAATTCCCAAATTCTGTAACAGTGGTAAAGTTACAGGCACGATTAACATTAAGGCTATTCCATAAGAATCGTGATAATCATCGCCAGCCCAAAGTTGAATAAATCCTAAACCAAAGAATATCAGCCCTGTGATAATTAAAGATAATAATATAAATTGCAACCTGCCTAGTTTTGCAAATAAAAGACTCAATTCTTTATTGTCATTTTTACCCGATACCATGGCATTTACCCTTGGAATAAATACGCCCGATAACGCAGTAGAAAACGATAAATAGTAAGTATTTAGTTGTGCTGCCAAACTATAAGTTGCCACTGCAATTGTTCCTTTAAAACGCCCTACAATAAATCTGTCAACATTCCAATTGATCTGATTGACCACTAAATTCATAAAAATAAATGACGAGAAAATAAATAATTCTCTCAACAAAACCATATCAAATTTTTTAAACGAAAAGTTGATATTGATTTTTTTATAACAATAAAAAGCATTGATAAATTCTATCGAAAAATTTAATACTGTAGTCGCAATTGCCATTCCAATAGAGGCATAACCCATTATTAAAACCGGCAAAATCAAAAATGGACTTGTTATTACTTTTATTATTTGAAGCGAACGTTGAAATATAAACTTTTCATTGGCTGATACATACGAATTGAAAACAATAGCCGGAAATGATATGGCAATATTCACAACCATTATCGCCATTAATATTTTTGCTTTCGAAAGTTCATTTGGTGTTAATTGAGTACCAAATATATTTTCTGTATTCAGAACTAAAACTATACCTGAAAGCACTGAAACAATACCCATTACAGAAAAAATACAAAGAAACATTCCATTTAGTTTGGCGATATTTTCAAACTCATCTTTAGCTTTATAATTTGAATAATACTTTATATAAGCACTTCCAAAACCAAAACTCAATAAACCCAAATAACTAACCACCGAGGACACTAAATTATACAGTCCATACTCACTTTGCCCAAGCAATCGAAGCATTATTGGGGTGTAAACAATGGAGATTAAACTACCCAGCCCTATTAATAAATAAGACATTATAGCTCCTGCTTTGAGTTGGTTTACTTTCATTTAGAGGTGTTTATTTCCAATGCTTTGTTTAAATAATCTAAAACTTTTTTTCGTTCAAAAGCTAAAATTTCAGGTATATGGGTAAAATCAATTTTGAAATAATCGTTTGATTGAATTATATTTTGCAATTTCCGCGATTCGAATTTAAATTTTGACAACAAAGTGTCAATTCGCGAAGTCATAATAGAACTTTTACCTTCCCTATCGAAAACCACAAAAGGCCGTTCAAGTTGTATTGAGAAAATAATGGCGTGGAATGAATCGGTGAAAACCAAACTTGAAGATGCAATATAATCAATAAATTCTCCGGGACTGGCATCATACCTTTCAATATCATCAAGACTTGCCATTTGTACCAATTTTAAGTTGTTTTTCGCGGCATATTCTTTTAAAAACCGATGCCGTTTTTTCGAAACTGCTCCAATAAAATAAGTCAGTAAGTATTTTTCTGATGGTTTTCTATTAGATTTCTGAGCTACCGAAAGCCATTGTTCCTTGGTGAGCATCAA
>JBMOHG010000226.1:0-5304 GCA_049317965.1 Paludibacter sp. | reverse complement strand
CAAAAACTTACCGTGTTGCTATTCAGTCATTTTCGAATCGTGATAGCGCTATTCTTTACATGGAAAACCTCCGAAAATCCGACTCAAGATTTGAAACTGCCTGGGTACTTTGCAATTAATTCGTAATTCAATAAGTTCCATTTCCTTCAACTTAACTATTATTAATTATTTTATTATTAGTTATTAATTCAAAAATGATTACCTTTGCAACCGCTTTTCGAGAAAAAGCATTAGGTATCATCATTTAAAAGAAAAAAAATGCCAGTAAAAATTAGATTACAACGTCATGGTCGTAAAGGATATGCTTATTATCATATCGTTATCGCCGACAGTAGAGCGCCACGTGATGGCAAATTTATTGAAAGAATTGGTTCTTACAACCCTAACACCAATCCTGCAACTATCGATTTGAAATTCGAAAAAGCATTACATTGGTTACAAACAGGTGCACAACCAACTGACACAACCCGCAATATTCTTTCATCTGAAGGAGTTTTGATGAAAAAACACTTATTAGAAGGTGTACAAAAAGGTGCTTTCGATATGGAAGAAGCCGACAAACGTTTCGCTGCATGGAAAGCAAGCAAAGAATCGAGTGTAGTTAAAACAAAAGAACAACTAATTGCAGGAAAGCAAGCTGTCGCAAAAACACGCTTGGCTGCCGAAGTTGAAGCTAACAAAGTAAAAGCTGCTGAACTAGCAAAGAAAAAAGCTGATGCAATTGCTGCCGCTAATCCTGTAGTAGTAGAAGCTCCTGTAGAAGAAGTTGCTGCCGAAGAAACTCCAGCTGTAGAAGAAGTTACAGAATAAAAATCTGAAATTTAAATATTAAAAACCCGGAAGTAATTTCGGGTTTTTTGTTTTGTTAAAGACTTGATTACTAATATCCGAAAAAAGCAAAAAAACATGTATTTCAATACAATTTTTTTAGGGTTTTTACGTTCAATCTCAATGTACCAACTAAAATTATGAAGATGACTAATATTGTTAATATCGCTTTGCAAATTTTACCTAGTTCATCTTCTTTTCATCCTTATTTTTTAGTTGATAAAGCAATTGAAGTAATTGCTGCTTCTGGAATTAAATACAAAGTAACTCCTTTCGAAACAGTGATGGAAGGAAACTATGATGAGATTATGGTAATAGTCAAAAATGCTCAACAGGCTTGCTATGATGCAGGTGCTGAAAGTTTAATGACTTATATCAAAATTCAAAGTTCTCTGCAAGATGTAAGTATTGATGATAAAATGGAGAAATACGAATAAAAGTGGTACAGAAAATTACAAAAATAGTACAATCAAATCGTCAAGTTTTAAAAAACATGACATGGTTAACTGTGCTTCAATTTGCCAATTATTTAATTCCATTACTCATAATACCATATATAGTTCGAGTGCTTGGAACAGACATATTTGGAAAAGTATCCTATGCACAAAATATTGTTTTTTATTTAACAATTATTATTAATTATGGTTTTGAATACTCTGCCACACAAGAGATTGCTATTCACAAAGATGATCATCAAAAAGTTAGGTCAATTTTCTGGACAGTTATCCGGTTTAAAGGCTTGTTACTTGTAGCAACTTTTGCAGTTCTTGGAGTTTTGGCATTTACATTTGAAAAAGTAGAAAATGATAGAATGCTATATTTTTATGCGGCATTGATTAATGTCGGCTTTGTAATGTTCCCTTCATGGTTTTTTCAAGGAATTGAGAAAATGAGTAAAATAACACTTTTCAATTTTGCAATAAAATTATTAGGACTTATTTTAATTTTTCTATTTATATGTAAACAAGCTGATTATAAATATTATTTATTAATTCTTTCATCCTCTTATATAGTAGTTGGTGCATGTGCAATGGCTTATGTTATTGTAACTTACAAAATGTATCCAACATTTAATAATGAGAAAAAGGTTGTAATAAAAGGGTTTCCAATATTTATTAATAATTTTTTTTCAAATATATATACAGCAATTGGATTGACAATGCTAGGTTTTTTTGTTTCGGAACATGAACTTGGAATTTATTCAGGTGCATATCGCATTATAATGGCTGCATTAATGATATCAAGTTATCCGATAAATGTTGCACTATTTCCGTATATTAGCAGAAAATTTAATGAATCCTTAGAGGAAGGATTAAGTTTTTATATAAAGTCTTTCAAATTAGTAGGAATTTTTGCTTTTATTTCAAGTTTGTTCATATTTGTTTTTTCTGAGCTATTAGTTAATATATTATTAGGACCTAATTTTGCAGAATCAGTTTACATATTGCGTATTTTGGCTTTATTACCTTTTTTGGTTATGATTGCAAGTATGCTTACAGTTCAGGGAATGTATGGATTACAATTACAACGATATGCACCCTATATTGGAATTTTAGTATTTACATTTAGTTTTATAGCAAACTATTTTTTGATTAACAAAGTAGGAATCTACGGCGCAGCATGGGGTTATGTTATAGCTGAAGTACTTGAGATAGTTTTTGTATTTGTATTATTGTTTCACAGACTAAAAAAGAGAAAGGTCGTTCTATGATCATTGTATTTTTACTTTGTATTTCATTAGTAATATTAAGTTTAGTCACATCAAAAAACAATTTTCTTGCACCTGGGGTAATCACTTCAGCTGTTTGGATTGTTGTTTTGTCTCTATTTTGGCTTTTACATCATAATTTACCACCATTATCTACTAAATTTTTAGTCTCTTTAAGTATTTGGATAAGTGTTTTATGTATTACCTCTTTACTAATCCAATCCGTTAATTTTAAAATTGAAAATCCTGAACCAAGTCAATTTGTTAGAAATATATTTTTCTGGATTTCAATTCTAACATTTCCAATGTTTTTATTGTTTGTTCGTGATGCTTTAGCTTTTGGTGATTCGGGAAGTTGGAGTACAGACTTAAGACTAGCTGCATTGGGTCAGACTAAGCATTTTAAAGAAGTTTATGATGGTATTCACATAATTATTTGGCAGGTTTCTTATACTATTGAACTTTTTTATTTGTCAAAAAAGAATAGGTCAAAAGTTATTGTTCTCATAATCATTATTCTTGCTTTTGGCTTTTTGACGATGTCAAAAATTGTATTTCTAGACTTTTTTGTGAAAACAATATGTATTCTCTTTTTCAAAAACAAAGTTTCCATTAAACATTTTTTTCTTGGTTTAGTGGTTCTATTACTTTCATTTGTCGCTTTACAATCAATTCGTACTTCTATTGAAATGGATTCTGATGACAGAAATGATTTTGTAGTGTTGTATTTGTTGAGTAGCATGCCTGCTTTTGATACTGTTTTGCCTGGAACTGCTTATAATTGGGGTGAAGATGTATTTAGATTATATTATGCGGTTACATATAAACTTGGAATTTCTGACGTAAAACCTATAGAGCCAATTTTGCCATTTATTCATAAACCAGTATTCACAAATACATATACGATTATGTATCCGTTTTACAAAGATTTTGGTTATTGGGGTGTTGGTTTTTTTGCATTATTATATGGTTTTATTTTAGGTTGGATATTCAAAAAAGCACAAAAAGGGTCTGTATTATATATTTTAATTTTCTCAACTTTAGCGTTATCTGTTGTATTACAGTATGTTGCAGAGGTTTTGTTGACAAATCTTTCAGGTTTTTTAAAGCAAATTGTAATTCTATCTCTACCATTTTTTGCTAGTAAATATAAAATATTTGAAAAACAAAAATTCATTAGCATTAAATAATATAATGACTGATTCAATTGAAATTGTAATTGTACTTTATAGATGTACTCTTACTGAAAGTGTAGCATTTCAGACATTAACTAAAAACTTAGAGAAGATATCTATTGATTATGAGCTTATTATTTATAATAATGATGCTGAAACTTCGATTCAGGAAGTTGAGAACTATTTGATAGTTAATGCAAATGCTAACAATATGCTTTTTGGTGCATATAATTTTGCCTTAAACAGAGCAATTGAAAACAATAAAAAATGGTTGCTACTTTTAGACCAAGACACAATTGTAACAATAAAGTATTTAACTGAAGTAAAATGTTTTTTAGAAAACAATAGTCTAAATACGAAATACATAGCAGCAGTACCTGTGTTAAAGAAAAATGATTTACATTTGTCACCAATTATTTTTTCTCCAGTTTTTGGCCCTTATCTTTCTTATAAACCTGTAGATAATAATTCAGACAAAAGAAGATGCATTTCAGCATATAATTCTGCATCATTATTAAATGTTAGTTTTATGAAGTCTATTGGTGGATTTTCTTCAAAATATCCACTTGACATGCAAGATCATTGGTATTTTTATGAATTTTATAAATCAAAAAAACATATTTACATAATGAATTGTATTTTGGAACAAGATTTATCGTTATTAGATATGGAAAATTCTATGAGTGTGAATAGATACAAAATCTATTTACAATCTCAAAGAAAATTTGCAAAAGAATTAAGTGTTTTTGCTCAGATAAATCAAAAAATTCAATTATTTAAACTAATAGTTATACAACTTACATCACCATTAAAAAGAAAATTTTTAAAAATTACATTTATAGAATTTGTTAGCTAAATACAATATGCAAGAATCAATTGATATATTACTATCTACATATAACAGTGAGAAACATCTTGAGGAACAGATAGATTCAATTTTTAATCAAACTAACACTCAATGGAATTTACTCATACGAGATGATGGTTCTACTGATGGAACTTTGGATTATTTAAATGGTTTACAAGTAAAATATCCGGAAAAAATTAAGCTTTTTGTTGATAATGAAAATGTTGGGGTTATCAAATCTTTTGAGAATTTACTAACTTATAGTAAGGCTTCATATATAATGTTTTGTGACCATGATGATGTGTGGCTACCAAATAAAATTGAAATTACTTTTTCCAAAATGCAAGAATTAGAAAATGATTTTCCAAATCTTCCGATTTTGGTACATACAGATTTAAAGGTTGTCGACAAAAATTTTCAAACTATACATGATTCCTTTTGGAAATTTTCCAAATTAGACCCCAAATTATTGTCCAATTTCAATTATTTAGGTGTTTGTAATGGAATTACAGGCTGTACTCTGTTGATGAACAGAAATGCTATTGATATTAGTTTACCAATATCACCTAACGCAACTATGCACGATTCATGGATTGGTCTTTGTGTTAGTAAACTTGGCAAGGTTGGTTATGTCGACTATTCAACAATTTTATATAGACAACATGAATTCAATCAAATTGGTGCAACAGAAATTAAAGGCACATTCAACTATGTCAATTCTCGAATTCAAAATTTTAAAAGTGTAA
>JBMOHG010000225.1:0-5326 GCA_049317965.1 Paludibacter sp. | reverse complement strand
TTATGAATTAGGTTTAATAAATACTTGTAATTTTTGCATATAAAGATAGGTAAATTTTTATATTACTTAAAATGTTACAAAAAAGCATCAATAATGATACGTCTGTGTTTTATTAATAAATCTCCTTCGTTTATCTTTGTTTCGTGAAAAAAGAAATATAAAATGACCTTGAAACCATACATAAAATCGAATACGATTTTTTTACAAGTAAAATTTAAACTTTTACTTGTGTTCGTTTTTGCCATTATTTCGGTTTCTGGTTATGCAGCTTTGTCGGGTACTTATTATATTGATGCTTCAAATGGTAACGATGCAGCTACCGGAAAAACAGAAGCCAGCGCTTGGAAGAGTTTTTCGAAAATCAATCCCAATTTGCTTTCGGCAGGCACAAAAATCCTACTCAAACGAGGCGAAGTCTGGAATCAACGTTTAGAAATTAAAGGAGCAGGAACTGCCACCAATTGGATTAGTGTGGGTGCTTATGGAAACGGCGATGTAAAACCAAAAATATCTTTAACAAACAGCAAAGATGATATAGCAATATTGATTTGCGATTTGGATAAATCAGCCGGATTTGCTCGTTCTCAAAATATCAGCTATATACAAATTCAGGATTTGGGAATTGCCAATACCCGTATGGGAATATATTACCGCTCAATAATGGGGTCTGTTAATACCGGATTTAAAGTTATAAATTGCACATTCAATAATATTAACTGCGACGAAGTGATGCTCGCATGTAATGCAGGAACCGACCGAAATGCAAAACATGTAGAAATAAGCAATCAACTCAAAGCATTAAAAGGAAACTTAGCAACTGCTTCCTCAACGAATGGTGGCGGTAGTTACGAATACATTTTTCCTGCAGCCATTTTTATTGGTGGCCAAACCTTTGCACCCCAAACTGTAAGTGGAAATCATACTACCGTTTTGTCTGAATTTGAAGTTTTCAATTGCTCTTTTAACGATGTATGCGCTAGCATTTCAACTTCATTTTATTTCCCATTAGTTGGTAACAACAATGGTTCAAATGTATGGCGACAGCTCGTTCATAAAGTGAAAATTGCAGATTGTGTTTCTGTAGGAACAGTGAGTGGTGCTATTTCATTTGATGGTGTGAATGGCGGTGCTGTACCTGATGCGAATGGCGTAATGCAACCTGATGCAAATGGATGGGGATTGATAAAAAACTTTCGCGTAACTATGGGTTCAATCGTGACCGGCAGGTCGTGGCCCGATGGTACTACCGGAGTTATGTTTTCAAACACACAGAATTTCTTAATCGATAAATGTGAGTTTTCTGACATCATAAATCAGGGAAACCCTGATGGTTGCGGCTTTGATTTTGAAACCAACGATAATCAGGTGACTTTACAAAACTCCAAATTTTTCAATAATGATGGTCATGCTATTTTAATGATGAACGGTGGCTCGTATGGTGGGTGTACGCATATTAAAATACAAAAAAATCTTTTTGCAAAGAACGTAAAAAGTAGCCCTTCGTTAAATGAATTGGAGTTATCTAATTCTATTGACGGACATTCCGACATTGTTGTTAGAAACAATATTGCATTTTTGCGTAAAACTAACAAAGACAACTTGAGCATTAGTTTTTATAATACCAACAGAACGTATGTTACTGCTACCGATAACGATATTTATCAGTTGGATGAAACTGCTCAAGCTATTACAGTAAGTTTTTTGGGCGAAACTTATACCTTTCATGCCACAGTAAGTACAGTAGCTATTCCTGTAGTGTCTGCATTATCTGTTAACGATGGAATTGCCTTTGCAGAAAAGCCTGCTATTGTTATTAATAGCGAAATTTCTAAAACATCACCTGTAAGTTATATGGTCAGCGAAAATTCAAATTTTTCCGGTGCAAATTGGGAAGTGTATAATTCAGCCATAAATTTCAATTTGTCGCCAACTGATGGGTTAAAGACAATTTATTTTAAAGTGAAAAACGTAATGGGTGAATCGACAACTGCCATAATAAAAGTCTCTTTGAAAACAGTTCCTGACAAGTTAGAGGCAAACACGCGAAGTCATGTTTCTGCACAACTTGCCCCAAATCCGGTTAAAGCGAATGTAAAGGTATCATTTTTTAAAATACTACCTAATTCTGAAAGTAAAGTTGCAGCGGATGATGATGTTTATCAAGTTGCTCTTTTGAGTTTAGCTGGAAGTATTTTAGAACAATACCAATATGTTGGAAATGATTTTTCTTTGGATATGAATCAATATCAAAATGGAATCTATTTTCTGAAAATGATTGGCACAAAAAATAGTTTTACAAGAACAATCGTAAAAAATTAGTCTGAACACCATACAAAAAGATGAACATCAAAACAACATATTATTTTCTATTTTTTACGCTATTTGGAATATGTCTCAACAGTTGTAAGCAACCTGAGCCAGAGGAAACACTTTCCGTCTCTGTTGCTGCCATATCTGCCTCAGCTGGCAAAAATACCTACGAAGTGAGCGTAACAACCACTGCCGCTGATTTTACTGTTATCGCCGATTCTTCGTGGTGTACAATTACTACTAATGTAGCAAATAAAAGCTTTTCGATTAGTATAGCTGCAAATAATAATAACGTAATTCGGAAAACAAAAATATCCGTTACAACAACTAATAAAACTGCTACTATTTCATTAACGCAAGCTGCCGGAGTTTATACACCAATTATCCTAACTCCTACTCAACGGGATAGTATTGCATTGGTGAAACTAAATACAGGCTCTACAAAATGGGATATCACTAAAGCTTTTAATACATGGGCAGGTGTGAAAGTAGAACTAATTGATGGATATAGGCGTGTTGTAGAGTTAGATTTACACTCGCTCAACTATACAACTGGAACTATTACTGACTCTGTTAAAAATCTCACTGAATTGCAATATCTCGATATGTCGAGCAGCAATTTAGGTGGAGCAATTCCATCTATGACCACATTATCGAAGTTAATAGTGTTGGATCTGAAAAATAATTTGCTTACTGGTAGTATTCCTACATTGCCAAATTCGTTAGCCTATTTAAGTTTAGGGCAAAATAAATTATCAGGAACATTGCCAGTTTCGATGAAATATATGAGCAATCTAATGATTCTTGATTTGGGACTTAATGACTTAACAGGAGAAATTCCAGCTGACTGGAGTATTCTTACCAAACTGAAATACTTCTATTTATATGGAAATGTGTTGAGCGGTTCTATACCTAACTTTATTTCTTCTTTTGGCAAATTAGAAGCATTGGCTTTGGATTACAATCAGTTGACAGGTTCAATACCAAGCGGAATTGGGAGCATTACTACTTTACAAAAATTGACTTTACAACAAAATAAATTAACAGGAACTATTCCTGCTGATTTGCGTAACAACGCTAATTGGGCTACCTGGAATGCCACAGTTACACCTCAGCAAAATGGAATCACCTTGAGTGGAGCACCTGCAGGTGTAAAATCATTAAGCAATAATTATAAGCAAACTTCAAAAATACAAGTTTACCTTTTACCCAATAAAAAAACAGTTTATTCATCTTTTAAAAAACAATTAAATTACATTTATTAATTAAATTATTCACTTTAAAAAAATTACAATTTTTAAAAAACAATTAAATTACATTTATTAATTAAATTATTCACTTTAAAAAAATTACAATCATGAAAAAGATTACTCTTTCACTTTTGGCTTTGTCATTCATTATGACTGCCAGTGCGCAAATGGAAGCTTTCTTCCCACAATTTGGCGATGACGCCAAATGGTCAGTAAACGAAAAATTTGAATTGGTTTTTGCAGGACCTGTGGTAGCGCCTGTACCTACCGGAGCAATTGCAACTACGTTCGAAGGATTGGTTTCCGATGGAAATGGATTTAACGATTTTACAGGTTTAAAAATGGAATTTGATGCTTACATTTTTAATCAACCAACTAACACAACCTTAGTTGTAGCATGGAATGGAAAATGGAGTGCTACCGAGGGTCTTGGTGTAAACCTCGACTACAATCAATGGTTGTGTCAGGCAGCAAAAAATTACGACTATGCTAACGTGAAATGGATGGTGCCAAATCCACCAACAGAATATCAGGCAGCTGTAAAATATGATACATACAATCATTTTATAATTGATATTGATGCAACAGGAAAAATCACTACCACATTAAATGGTTATTTGTGTTCTGTTCCTTATGAAGCAGGAACGGCTATTTTAAAACCAACTGCTTTATCACAATTTACTGTAGTTTTTGTAAATAACGTTTCGGGTTGGAAAATGAAAAACTTAGTGGTAAAAAAAGGCAGTGTTACCAATAGCTATTTTAGCAACCCTGATGCAGCGGTAAAAACCAATAAACAAGCTAATTTCGATGTGTATCCTGTTCCAAGCAAGGGAAATTTCACCATTACAAGTGAATCAATTGGTCAAAAATATGAAGTTACTAATATTTTAGGTCAACTGATTAAAAGTGGAATTATATCCGGAAATAAGCATGTATTAGATTTATCTTCAGAACAAGATGGCTCATACCTACTTTCTGTTGAAGGCAAGAATGGTAAATCTGTTCGTCAAATTGTGAAAAACTAATTTTAATAAGGGTAGCAATATAATTTTTATATTGCTACCTATCTTTCATTTTTCAAAACAATTCGTTATTATGCAAAAAATATTACTTATTATTTTCTCACTTTGCTTGGTTTGTAGTGCAATGGCCAATGATGTGATTGGTTCCGGAACATCGTGGGTACCTCAATCGCCTAACACACAATGGTCGGTAACAAATGCTAACGAACTAAGTTATAATGGCACTGAACCCGTGGGAGCTCCTGCGGTAATAGGTACCACTTTCGATGGCTTAACTGCGACTGCAACTTGGAGTTATTATGCTGGGTTAACGCTTACTTTCGATGCCATAGTTTCCAATAATGCTAACGATACACTAAGTGTGGTACTTGGAGCTAAAGATGTGTGGGCAAGCAAAAAAGGGATTTTTATACAAATCTGCAAAAATATAGTACAAGTAGTACCCAATAATTTTGTTGTGGCAAGTGCCGTAAAACTTTCGAGCGATGATGCTGCATACCAGTCAAAAGTTGTTGGAGATGCTTATAATACAATTAAAATTGAAGTAACAGTTGATGGAGCCATTTTTGTTAGTGTGAACGGTTATACATGCCCGGGAGCTTATGGTGCTGGAAATGCATGGGCAACACCTATGAACACTTCGTCGCCGGCTAACCGTCCGGCATTGTTTTGCACAAGCTTTGCCGGTTTCAAACTGAAAAACTTAACCGCCCTAAAAGCAGCATGCACTCCGGGAACAGG
>JBMOHG010000224.1:0-5326 GCA_049317965.1 Paludibacter sp. | reverse complement strand
ACTTTATAGCCTTCTTTTTTGTGTGTGATATGCTTATAAATTTTAGTTTTTGACCTGACTGATATTTTACCAAACAAGAAATTATGATTCAGTTTCGAAAAAAATCATCAAATTTGCAGCCAACTATTCAATAAAATATTTACCTTTACCACGAAAAAATAAATTTCATTTAGTCAGCTCTTATAATTTACTAAACGATTTGTAAACCAATTAAATAACAGTATTATGGAAGACAAATTAGTAACTTTAGCCATCCGCACCTATCAACGGGCACAAATGATAAAGTCTGTTTTGGAAGAAAGCGGAATTGAAACCATGATTCACAACTTAAATCTTGAACATCCCGAAATGGCAGTCGGTGTGCGGGTAAGAATTAAGGAAAGTGATTTACCAAGAGCTTTGAAAATTGTTGAAGAAATGGAAAGTGCCTGGGAAAATGAACAGCCAAAGGTATCACCACAGCAAGTTCTTATTCCTATCGATTTCGCCGATCAGGTTCCAAAAGCAATTGATTTTGCATTTCACTTTGCAGATATTTTGGCAGCAGAAGTTGTATTTCTATACGTTTATTTTAGTCCCGCTTTCACCATTTCTTCGAACAATGATATGAGTACTTACAGTATCAGTGACAGCGAGTTACTCCGTCGTATTATGAGTTCGGCCAATGCTGATGTAGAAAACATGTCGAATCTGATCCATTCACGCATTGATAAAGGCGAACTTCCGAATATAACTTTTAGTTTTGAGTTAAAAGAAGGTGTTCCCGAAGATCAAATTTTGGACTATTGTAAAAAAAATAATCCAGCTTTGGTGGTTATGGGTACACACGGTAAAAAACTAACTAATGAATTGATTGGTAGTGTTACAGCCGAAGTTATGGAATCATGTTTATCACCTGTTTTTGCTGTACCAATGCAAATGCCAATAAAATCGCCAGATGATATTCATCGGATTGCATTCTTGACAAACTTCGATCAAAAAGATTTAATTGCCATAGATCGTGCCATTTCGCTCTTTAGTGCAACAAAACTGGAGATTTATTTTATTCATGCTTCTGATAAAAATGAAGCCTGGGATGAAGTGATGCTTGCAGGAATAAAAGCTTATTTTTCAAACCATTATCCTAATTTAGTTACAAATTATGCTTTACTTGGGGCTGCTAACAAGCCTGAAATTCTTGAAAGTTATCTGAACGATCAAAAAATTAATGTGTTGGCATTTAATACCCGACGACGCAATATATTTCTTAGATTGTTCCATCCAAGTTTGGCGTACAAAATGGTACTACATTCTGATATACCATTACTGGTAACACATGTTTAGAATAAAAAAGACGTTGAATTTCAACGTCTTTTTTTTAATATCCACTTGCCAAAATATCAGCCAAATGCACTCCTTTTATAGCTAATTTATTTTTTGCAATGTATCCGTTTATATTCATTAAACAAGATGCTTCGGTGCTAACAATATATTCAACACCGGTAGCTAATGCATTTTGGACTTTTTTTTCAGCCATTGCAGTTGAAATTGCATTGTTTTTTACCGCAAATGTTCCGCCAAATCCACAACAAGTATCACATTCTTCCATCTCAATTAGTTCTAACCCACGCACCTGAGCAAGTAATTGGCGCGGCTCATCTTTAATTCCATATTCCCGCAATGCAGAACACGAATCATGAAATGTAACTTTATGTGGAAAATTTGCACCTAGATTTTCTACTTTCAATATATTGATCAAAAAATCGGATAATTCAAAAACTTTGGACTTTAATTTTGAATGTTTATCCAGTAAATCGGGACGGTCCTTCAACACTTTTTGATAATGATGAATCACAAAACTAGAACATGAACCTGATGGAGAGACAATTGGAATTTCAGAATTAAAATCAGTCAGAAATTTTTCGGCTAAACTAGCTGACTCGTTCCAATAACCACTGTTAAATGCTGGTTGTCCACAACAAGTCTGATTGGAATTGTAATGAACTTTACAACCTGCCTTTTCGAGGATTTTAATGGTATTGAATCCTGTTTCAGGATATAATTGGTCGATATAACAAGGAATAAACAATTGAATGTCCATATATAAAAATGATAAAATAATTAGTAAAACAAATATTACCAAAAACAATTGTGAAACCAATTATCTGTAAAAAAATAGTAAACACATTTCTTTGCCACAAAGATAATATATTAATGTGTAATCCAAAGCGGTGATTATTGATAAATATAAAATCGATTTTCAGTTAACCACAAATAGTGAGAGCCAACCGAAAAGTTTTTATACATTTCAATTGGCTCTTAATTTTATACAAAACTATCGTAATAAAACTTCTGATAGCTTCGTTTTGAGTTATTTATACAAAGCACCGTAAGTTTGGCATGCACGATAATCCGAACCTTCTTTATCCATTCCATAAGCTGCCCAAGCACTTGGACGGAAGATTTTTTCTTCGTCCACATTGTGCATACATACCGGAATGCGCAACATAGAAGCCAGGGTAATCAAATCGGCACCAATGTGT
Organism: Paludibacter sp.; assembly: GCA_049317965.1. Taxonomy (GTDB): domain Bacteria; phylum Bacteroidota; class Bacteroidia; order Bacteroidales; family Paludibacteraceae; genus Paludibacter. The sequence continues at coordinate 2,804 of JBMOHG010000224.1, read as the reverse complement.
CCGTAGCTAAATGCACCGTGGTTTGCACCCCAATTATTCATTACTGAATACACGTCAGCAAAATTTCCTTCGCCAGTCAAACGTGGTGCAAACCATGTAGTTGGCCAAGTTTTGTTGGTGCGGTCGTCAAGCACTTGATGAACTTCGGCTGGAATTTCTACTGTCCAACCTTCGGCCAATTGAAGTACCGGTCCAAGTCCTTTTACTAAATTGATACGAGCCATTGTAACTGGCATTCCACCTTTTGAAATGAATTTTGAAGAAAAACCTCCACCACGGAAATAACCACAATCGGCAGGATACCAAGTTGTTGCATCCAATGTTTTTTGAACTTCTTCTTCTGTAATTTCCCAGAATGGTTTCATGGCTGGTTTTCCATCAATAGTTTGTTCGCCGCTACCGTCTAATGCAGCCGAACCTGAATTAATCAAGTGAATCAACCCATTAGCTCCCAAACCTTGAAGTTTATGTCCGGTTACGCGTTCAACTGCCTCAGGGCTCCAATAAGTACGAACATCAGCAAATACCTGAGCAGTATTTGTCACTAATTTACCAAACAACATAGCTACACCGTTTAACGAATCATTTTCTGTAGCCACGATATATGCTTCACGAATACCGTTCCAGTCGAACGAAGTATTCATAATTGCTTCAGCAAAATCTCCATTTGGCATAAAGTCAGTCCATTGTCGTTGACCTTGGAAACCTGAAGCTATTGCGTTATGACCCAACGCTTCTTCACCGAATCCGAGTTCTGCCAATTTTGGATTTCCAATCATCAAATCGCGGATTATCATGGTCATTTTCACCACAAATTCCCATTCGCTGTCAAGTTGTTCGCGAGATTTCTTTTTGTCAGCGTCGTTTGTGTCTTCGCCTTCGTTTGATTTACAGTATTTTGAAGTCCAATCCATTGCTTTTTTGAATTCTTCAGGATCAAAAATGTCCAATTGAATACGACGACTAATTTCAATCATTTCAACCGATTCGTTGCGCATTCCAAGATATTCCTGAAAGAAATCAGTATTCACAATAGAACCAGCAATTCCCATAGATACTGAACCTATTGATAAATATGATTTACCTTTTAATGTAGCAACTGCGATTGCAGATTTTGTGAAACGAATAATTTTTTCCTGAACATCAGCTGGAATAGTGGTATCACCACCATCTTGTACATCGCGACCATAAATGCCAAACGCTGGTAATCCTTTTTGGTTATGTCCGGCCAATGCAGCGGCCAAATATACTGCTCCAGGGCGTTCAGTACCATTAAATCCCCAAATAGCTTTTGGCATGTGTGGATCCATATCAATGGTTTCGCTACCGTAGCACCAGGCCGGAGTAACTGTTATAGTTGCACCAACACCTGATAATTTAAATTTTTCGGCACATGCCGCTGCTTCGTCCACGCGTCCGATAGTGGTATCGGCAATAACACATTGAACGGGCGTGCCATCGCTGTATTTAAGGTTTGAAGTAATGAAGTTGGCAAGATTTTCGGCCATATTCATAGTTTGCACTTCCAATGATTCGCGTACGCCACCCTGACGTGCATCAATGGTTGGACGAATACCGATTTTGGGATTTTCGCCCTGTAATCTTCCTGTTTTGATTTTTCGTGTTTGTACAGACGATGTTGTTTCGCCTGCGATTGAACCTGCTTTCATGATTGAATTGTATTAATTGTTTTATAATAAGTATTTTTGTTATGCTGAACTGTGCTGTTTTTAATATAAAAAATTTACCCTTTCAGGGATTTAGTTTTTTAAATTGATTCTCTCAAAATTAATTGCGTTGGTAAGTACTCTTGAATCACCTTTTTTGATGTTACAAAATTCGCTGCTTTTTCTCCCATTAGTCCAAAATCAATACTAATAGAAGAAATACCATCTTTAATCACTTCTAAAACCGGATCGTCATTATATGCAATCAGACCAATGTCTTTTCCAATTTCCAGATTCTTAGAGTTCGCATCTTTAATTATTTTAACCAGATCGTCAGGCGAGATGCATAAATATACTGCATTTTCCTCAACACCTTTCCATTCACTATTACTTCTAATTACTTGATAAACAAATGATTTATCAGTGCAAAATTCAATAAAATAATCTATGGCACTTTGTGGGTGACAAATTTCTTCAGGAAAAACAAAAACAAATTTCTTATATTTGGTCAGAAGTTCATAGCCTTGATTTAAGCACTTATAAAACGCCTCATCGAAATTCTGACAAATAAATGAATAATCTGATTTCTCAAAATTACCAAAATCCAACAATAATAATTTATTGGTTGGAATAGCTTTTAATGTTTCAGAAAAATGATCATTCGAAAAATTCATCACCACATACATACTATATTTTCCAATACTTTCGCGAATAATGGTTTCAAAAAGATGCTCGTTATATTGATGAAAAATTAAATCTACTTTATAATTATCAGGTAAATTAGCTGCAAATCGATGATAAAGATCTTGCTTGAAAGCAGAATAATTATCGAGCAATAATAAAACGTGGTTTACTTCACCGGTAACAAAGTAGCCTTTAGTTGGCGTTGAATCAATTAATCCTCTGCGTTTCAGTTCATTGTATGCTTTAAAAACAGTATCGCGCGAAACTTTGTTTTTTGCACTTGCTTCATTTATTGACGGCAAATTATCCCCCATTCGAATTCTACCATGCATTATAGACAAACTAATGCCATCTGCCAAAGATTTAATTTTTGATGTGGAGTGAGAAAATTTTATGTCTTTCATGAATTTTTAGTGTGCTGAACTGTGCTGCAAAGATAGATAATTGTACAAT
>JBMOHG010000223.1:0-5327 GCA_049317965.1 Paludibacter sp. | reverse complement strand
ACCACGTTTTGCTGCTTCCACTTTCCATTCTTCGCTATAACCATTTCCGTCAAAACGAATTGCTTTTGAAGCTTTAATATATGATTTGATAACATCAAATATAGCTTTTTCTTTGGTTGAACCAGCTGCAATTTTAGCATCTACTTCTGCTTTAAAATCAAACAATTGTGCTGCAACTGCAGAGTTCAAAGCAGCCATAGCCGATGAACAGTTTGCAGACGAACCAACTGCACGGAACTCAAAACGGTTTCCGGTAAATGCAAAAGGAGAAGTACGATTACGGTCAGTATTATCCAAAAATACTTCAGGGATATGTGGTATGCCTAAATGAAGTTTCTTTTTATCATCCATGATGATAGCTTCTTCAGTTGAGCTGTTTTCAATTTTGTTAAGAACCGCTGTAAGTTGTGTACCAAGGAATGCTGAAATAATTGCTGGAGGAGCTTCGTTAGCACCCAAACGGTGAGCGTTTTGAGCTGTCATGATCGACGCTTTCAGCAATGCATTATGTTTGTGAACTGCCATCAAGGTATTTACTAAATACGTTACAAATTGTAAGTTTTCTTCAGCAGTTTTTCCTGGAGTGAATAGCCCAACACCAGTATCGGTACCTAACGACCAGTTATTGTGTTTTCCTGAACCGTTGATACCCGCAAATGGTTTTTCGTGCAATAATAAACGGAAACCATGGCGACGAGCCACTTTTTTCATGATGGACATCATCAATAAGTTTTGGTCAACCGATAAATTACATTCGCCAAATATTGGGGCAAGCTCAAATTGGTTAGGTGCTACCTCGTTGTGGCGAGTTTTGGCTGGAATACTATATTTGTAAGCTTCGAATTCAATGTCTTTCATGTATGCAGCAACACGACTTGGAACTGAACCAAAATAATGATCGTCCAATTGTTGGTTTTTAGCTGATTCATGTCCCATCAATGTGCGACCAGTTAATGATAAATCGGGACGAGTGGCAAATAAACCTTCGTCAACCAAAAAGTATTCTTGTTCCCAACCTAAATAAGCTATAACTTTCTTTACGTTTGGATCAAATAATTGACATACGGCTACAGCAGCTTCATTTACAGCAGCTAAGGCTTTTTTAAGCGGTGCTTTTAAATCGAGCGATTCGCCTGTATATGAAATGAAAATTGTAGGAATGACCAAAGCATCATCCATTACAAATGCTGGTGATGATGGATCCCAAGCTGTATAACCACGAGCTTCGAAAGTGCTGCGAATACCACCGTTAGGGAATGAAGATGCATCAGGTTCTTGTTGTGCAAGAAGTTTTCCTGAGAAATCTTCAATAATTGATTCACCGGGAGCACCAGCGTAATCTATAAATGAGTCATGTTTTTCAGCAGTTCCATCTGTTAAAGGTTGGAACCAGTGAGTGTAATGTGTTGCTCCTAATTCAGTAGCCCAAAGTTTCATACCTGCAGCAACCTGACTTGCCAGTGCAATATCAAGGGTAGCACCTTTGTCTATTACATTATTCAAAGCTTTGATGGTATCTTTAGAAAGATATTTTACCATTGCGGCTTTGTTAAATACAAATTTTCCGTAATAATCGGAAGTGAACTTGGATGGAGCACATACTGCAACCGCTTTTTTCTTAAATGCTTCTTCTACTGCATTAAATCTCAATGATGACATAATTATATTATTTGAGGGTTATTTTTTATTGTTATTTTATTTATTGATAAATAATCTATCGTAATGACATTAAAACGATACAAAAATAATTAAAATGATACTTATACTTGATAAAATATTTTTCTTTATTTTGAAAAAGATTTTGTTGTAATGATTTGTATTAATATAGAGCTTTATTGTGTCAGATTGATAGTAAAGCGCCTTAAAAAATATCAATTTAATAATATATTAGTGATTGATTAACTTGTACAAAGATACGTAAATTGTACAATATTTATTCATTAATGATTAATTATTTTCTAAAACACTTAGTTGATCTAATTGTAAAAATAATTTGTTATTATTTTAACTTTGAAAATAGACAGGCCATTTCTCACGAGATGACCTGTCTGAAACAATAAAACTAAAAAACACACGATTAATTGAAATGAAATAACCGTGTTATTTGGCTCAAATCCTGTTTACTATTTACTAATAATAGGAATTAATCCAATTTTGTTTTTACGTTGCAAAAGTATATAAATATGTTTGTTAATACTATTATGTTGCATTAAAATACTATAAATAATACAAAACAAGCGTCATAATGATATGCATTATACATTTATGTAATCATAATGATAATTTAAACACAAATTTATTACTTTTTTTACGTTTTAATATCAGAATAACCTCTCAATTTATTTCTTTAATCTTTTTAAGAAGAGTAAGAATAAATTGAGAGGCTAGGTTATGGAATTAAATTAATCAAAATTAGTGTAAGCTGTTTCACCGTGTTGAGATTCATCAAGTCCGGTTGCTTCTTGTTTGTCAGTAGCACGAATTCCAATTACTTTTTCAGTTATTTTAAACAAAATAAATGTTCCGATTCCTGAATAAACAATGGTTACTCCAACTGCTAATAATTGAATCCATAATTGATTCATGTTGCCATAAGCTGATCCGCTATATGCTGATTGAATGGCTGGTGTAGCTAAAATACCTGTAAGAACAGCACCAATAATACCACCAATACCATGAACACCAAATGCATCTAAAGAATCATCGTAACCAAGTTTTGGTTTAACATAAGCCACCATTGCAAAACAAATTAGTGAAACTGCAACACCAATAATTAATGCACCTGTTACGCCTACAAATCCTGCAGCAGGAGTTATCGCTACCAAACCAGCTACTGCACCTGTACTAATACCAACAATGGTTGGACGCTTATCAATAAACCAGTCAAGTAATGCCCATGTTAAAGCTGCTGCTGCTGCTGCTATATGTGTTACCATCAATGCATTTGCGGCTAAACCATCAGCTGCCAAACCACTACCTGCATTAAATCCAAACCATCCTACCCAGAGTAATCCGGCACCCATTACCACATAAGTAATGTTGTGAGCTGGTATAGCATGTCCTTTATAGTCACGACGTTTGCCCAACATAAGAGCTGTTACTATTGCAGCAATACCTGCATTGATATGAACAACTGTACCTCCTGCAAAATCTAAAGCACCTAATTTGAATAACCATCCATCACCAGACCATACCCAGTGAGCAATAGGATTGTAGACAAATAATGCCCAAAGTAATGAGAAAACCACGAAACCTTTAAAGTTAATACGTTCGGCAAATGCACCAATAATTAAAGCTGGTGTAATTACGGCAAACATACCTTGGAACATAATAAAAACAATATGAGGAATGGTACCTACAGAACTACCATCGGCTGCTAATTGTGAGTGTGAAATAAAATATGGACTTAAATCACTAATGTTTATATTATTCAAAAAAGCCCAGTCAAAACCACCAATATATGGTTTTAATGCCTCAATAGAGTTTGAACCAAAAGCATTACTGTAGCCTACAATTACCCATTCGACACTGATAATAGCCACAAGGATAAATACTTGCATGAAAATGTTTAAAACATTCTTGCGACGAACTAAACCGCCATAGAACAGAGCTAAACCAGGAATTGACATTAGTAATACAAATGCAGTTGCTACAATCATCCAAGCGGTATCGCCTGAATCAATACTTGGAGCTACTGCCGGAGCTGCTGTTTGAGCTGATAATGTAGCGCTAAACAAAGCTAATAAAGCTGTGAAGGATATAAAATATTTTTTCATTTTTATTTAATCTTAATGTGATACTTAATTTAATTGTTTTATAATGAATATGATTCTATTCTTTATTGTAAAGTGCTTCCGGTCCAGTTTCGCTGGTACGAATTCTATAGGTTTGTTCAATATCCGAAACGAATATTTTTCCATCTCCCTGTTCGCCGGTATAGGCTGCACTAATAATCGCATTAACTGTAATTTCAACGTTAATATCCCTAACTACAATGGATAGCATTCTGCGTTGAATGTAACCTGATCTGAATACTTGTCCACGAACTACTTGTTCTTCAGTCGATTTTCCTAATCCTGTAATATCCCAATACGAAAACCATTCGATGCCGGCACTTGATAATGCGTCTTTTACATCTTCAAATTTTGATTTGCGAATAATTGCTTCAATTTTTTTCATTTTTTTTAGTTTTAATAATGAATAATTCTTTTGCTATTAAACATTTTGTTTCAATAACATTAATTTTATAGTGTAATTCCTGCTACAAAGAATGCATTTCCTGAATAAGGATTTGCTGATAAAATACCATAAACAGGTAAGCTGAATTTGTCGGTAATTGGGATTGACTTACTTACTTTAATACCAACGTTTGTAACTCCAAATCCTGTAGTGCCATAAACCATTGCACTTTCCATCAATGAAGCACCTACAAAAACTTTTGCACTGCTTGTAATAGGATAACTTAATTCAACATAAGTTGAAAATGCATTTTTTCCCGTTGCAAGTGTATCGGCACCCGCAAAAAATGTATTTACCGATGCACTTAACGGAAAAGCTTCTGCTCCGGTGTATGCTAATGTAGCTTCGTACATGTGGTCACCACCTTTGCTATATTTAAAATAGCTGCTATTGAAACCCCAGTTATAATCTGTCACCGTTAATGCAAATGAACTTGAAAATGCATAAGTTGCATATAAATCCACTTCTTTAACGTTACCAAGAAAACTACTTGAGGCCCATGAACCAACTGTTAAACCACCTACAGTGTAAGATACATAAGGTTGAATGTTTGGAGTTCCTTTTGTTGCTTCTTGTGGAACACCACGCCATACATACGAACTAACAATGTCAGCACCGGTTGAGAATTGAGCTTTAATGCTCGTTGTTGTTAAAACTGCAATCGCGCAGATTGCTAAAACTTTCATCTTTTTCATTCTTTTTAATTTTTAAATTGATAATAATAAATTGTTTTTATTTGTTTTTACTGTTTTATTCAGATATTCTGTTTTGTGTTGAATATAATATCATAATGTCGTTATTTTGTAAGTATTGGTGACATTATGTTTTGAATACGCTGCAAAATTAATCATAATGACAATGCAATGCAATAAATAATATCAAAAAGATAGAAATAAATTTCACCAAATGTCATTATGATATATATTGTGTATAATTGGTATTAATTTGACAGTATATGTTGCGTTTTGATTTCATATTGACATTAGTAGATTTTAATTAAGTGCTCACAAATTTCCATTTTGATTCTGAAAAATCAATTTTTTAAGCAAATATTATGTTGTAGAACATAATATTTATTCGGTTTTGAA
>JBMOHG010000222.1:0-5332 GCA_049317965.1 Paludibacter sp. | reverse complement strand
TGGCAGCAAAAGGTGGTAATAACGATGAAAGTCACAACCACAATGATATTGGAAATTTCGTGGTTTATTTCAATGGAATGCCTGTGCTAATTGATATTGGCAGAGGCACATATACCGCAAAAACGTTCAGCAAACAGCGCTACGCTATTTGGTCGAACACGTCCGATTATCATAATCTTCCGACCATTAATGGCAAACAACAATTGCCTGGGGCAACATTCAAAGCTACCAATGTAAATTATTCAAAAAGGAAAAATTCATCACAATTTTCACTTGATATTGCCAAAGCTTATCCCGAAGATGCAGGATTAAAATCGTGGCAAAGAACAGTGAAATTGCTTCGTGGCAATGAAGTTCAATTGACTGACAATGTTTTATTTACAAAGTTTGAAAGTGTTAGTCAGCATTTTATGACTTGCTTTCCGGTGGAAATTGGGAAAAAAGGGGAAGTAATAATTCATGCAAGAGGTAAGGATTTCCAAATTGTATACGAAACCCAAATGCTACACGCCACAGTTGAAAAAGTGGAAATGAATTCACCTGAGGATAAAGGTGTTATTGCCAGTTGGGGAAGCGATATTTATCGTATTAATTTTAGTTACAAATACAATTCATTGAAGTCGGAAACGATGTATCAAATTAAAGAAAAATGAAACGAATCCTGTTTTTTTTATTCCTAATTGGAAATTTTACATTTATAGTTGCTAAGAATCTACCTTTTAAGCTTTGGTATAAAACGCCCGCAGAGTCATTTATCTATGCACTACCGGTGGGGAATGGGCGACTTGCCGCTATGGTTTATGGTCGTCCTGAAGAAGAAATCATCAACTTGAACGAAGAAACTTTATGGTCAGGTGGTCCGGTAAATGGGAATCCAAATCCCGCTGCTCCAAGCTTTCTTGCACCTATTCGTAAAGCATTAGACGAAAATAACTATGAATTAGCCGACCAGTTGAGCCGTAAAATGCAGGGCAATTCCAGCATGACGTATATGCCTGTGGGTGATTTGGTTATGAAGCAAAGTACGGATGCCGAAGTATCAAATTATTACCGTGAACTTGATATCTCAAATGCCATTACAACAACCCGTTTTACGGTAGGGAAAACAACCTTTTCCCGTGAAGTTTTTGTTTCGGCACCCGATCAGGTTATCGTTATTCGTCTTACTTCATCAACCCCAAATAAGCTCGATTTTAATATTTCAGCCAAATCAGTACAGAAAACAACATTTTTAACAGACGGAAAAGATTGGTTGATGAATGGTAATGCGCTGTCTTCGGATAGCCCGCAACAATGGGGCGATGCCTGTAAAGGGATGCGGTTTCAATTGCGGGTAAAGACAATTGAAAACGATGGAAAAGAAATGATTGATAACACAGGCATTAGCATTTCTAAAGCAACCAATGTGACACTTGTTTTGTCGATTGCAACAAGTTTTAATGGCTATGAAAAATGCCCTGTGAGCGAAGGACGAGACGAAGCTGCATTGGCCAAAGAATATTTAAATGGTTTGGGAAACAAAAAATTCAAAGAGCTAAAATCCAGACACATTGCTGATTATTCGAATTATTTTCAACGCTTGAAGTTTGAATTATCGCACAATTCAGAAGCAGAAAAATTACCAACTGATGAACGTCTCCAACGCTATCAAACCGATAAATCAGACCAACAATTGGAGGTTTTATTGTATCAATACGGTCGGTATTTGCTTATTTCAAGTTCAAGACCCGGTGGTATACCAGCTAATCTTTCGGGCAAATGGTCGGTTGGTCTTCGTCCACCTTGGAAATCGAACTACACTACCAATATCAATCTGGAAATGAACTATTGGGCTGCCGAAAAAACTGGATTGGGCGATATGGCCGAACCCTTGATTCAGCAAGTGATAAATATGTCGAAAACAGGAGCTGAAACTGCAAAAAATATTTATGGTTGCAACGGATGGGCTGCAGCTCATAATTCAGATATTTGGGCATTGACTAATCCTGTTGGTGATATGAAAGGCGACCCACGCTGGGCAAATTTCTCGCTGGCTGGCGTATGGCTATGTCAAAGTGTATGGGAAAAATATGCTTACAATGGCGATAAAGAATACCTGCGAAAGGTGGCTTATCCGCTTATGAAAGGTGCTGCAGAGTTTTGTTTAGACTGGTTGATAGAAGATGGAAAGGGTCATTTAATTACTTCGCCATCTACTTCGCCCGAAAATAGTTTCAAACTTACCGATGGAAAAATCTGGTCGGCTACAAAAACGGCAACCATTGATTTGGCCTTGATTCGGAATCTTTTCACAAACTTGATTGATGCTTCTAATGTATTGGCAACTGATGTAGATTTTGCCAAAAAACTGCAACAAACCAAAGATAAATTATTACCCTATCAAATTGGCAAAAAAGGTAATTTGCAGGAATGGGCTGAGGATTTCGATGAAAAAGATCCTCAACACCGACACGTATCACACTTGTTTTGTTTGCATCCGGGAAATGAAATATCACCTTTCGAAACGCCGGAACTTTTTAAGGCTTGCAAAAAAACGCTGGAAATCAGAGGTGATGGAGGTACTGGCTGGTCAATAGTTTGGAAAATAAGCTTTTGGGCACGATTGTTAGAGGGCAATTATGCCTACAAATTACTTCAAAAAGACATGACCTTCACCACCGAAAAGGGATTCACATTAAAAGGTGGTACCTATCCAAATTTGTTGAATGCGTGTACACCGTATCAAATTGATGGAAATTTTGGTGTTGTCGAGAGCATTTCAGAAATGCTGATGCAAAGCCATCAAAAGGAAATCTATTTGCTGCCTGCCTTGCCCGATGCTTGGGCTAATGGTTCCATTTCGGGACTAAAAGCACGTGGTGGATTTGATGTTAATATAAACTGGGATAAAGGCAAAATAAAATCAGCAACTATTTTGAGTAATAATGCTGGAATTTGCAAACTCAGAACCAATTCGCCAATAACGGTTAAAAATATTAAGGTGCAAACTGAAATTCAAGAATCCATTGTTGGGAAAAGTTATCTGAACACTTTTGAAACAAAAGCAGGGGCTACTTATCAAATTGAATCATCCAAAAAAAATTCTCTTAAAAATGAATAAAGAATTGTTCTTCAGAATCAGTATAATTGCCATTGTTTTAATATTTACCAGCCATCTTTCTGCTCAATCTATTTATCATAAAGATTGGATTGACTTTAACAAAAACGGTAAAAAAGACATTTACGAAGACCCATTTCAACCCATTGAAAAACGCGTGAGTAACTTGTTGAAGCATATGAACGTGAATGAAAAAACCTGCCAATGTGCCACTTTGTATGGTTACAAACGCGTTTTGAAAGACGAATTGCCTACACCCGATTGGAAAAACGAAATCTGGAAAGATGGTATTGCCAATATTGATGAACAACTGAACGGACTAAAAACAACGCAATATTCTTACCCTTACAGCAAACATGCTGAAGCAATAAATACCATTCAACGTTGGTTTGTGGAAGAAACCCGATTGGGCATTCCGGTTGATTTTTCGAATGAAGGCATACATGGACTGAATCACGACCGAGCCACACCATTTCCTGCTCCCATTGCCATTGGAAGTACATGGAATAAAGCCTTGGTTCGACAAGCTGGTGTTATTGCCGGTCGCGAAGCAAAAGCATTGGGTTACACCAATGTATATGCACCCATTCTCGATTTGGCCCGTGATCCACGCTGGGGACGAGTGCTCGAATGTTATGGTGAAGAACCTTACCATGTTACTGCACTCGGTCAACAAATGGTGGAAGGCATACAATCGCAAGGCGTTGCAGCAACCTTAAAACATTATGCCGTTTACAGCGTACCCAAAGGCGGTAGAGATGGCGATGCCCGTACCGACCCGCACGTTGCGCCACGCGAAATGCATCAATTACATTTATATCCATACCGAAAAATCGTTAGCGAATCGCATCCCATGGGCGTAATGAGCAGTTACAACGATTGGGATGGCGTACCGGTAAGTGCCAGCTATTATTTTCTCACCGAATTGCTTCGTAAGCAATATGGTTTTAGGGGATTTGTGGTTTCGGACAGCGAAGCGGTAGAATTTGTACAAACCAAACACCATGTCGCCGGCGATTACAAAGAAGCCGTTCGTCAGGTTGCCGAAGCAGGACTCAATGTACGCACGCAATTTACACCGCCGCAAGATTATATTTTACCGCTTCGTGAATTGGTAAACGAAGGTAAACTCAGTATGAAAACATTGGATAGAAATGTGGCGGATGTGTTGCGTGTTAAATTTCAGCTTGGATTGTTCGATTCGCCTTATGTAAAAGACACCAAAGCGGCAGACAAAATAGTAGCTTCGCCCGACACCAAGGATTTTGTATTGCAAATGGCGCATGAATCACTCGTTTTGTTGAAAAATGAAAACAACCTTTTGCCATTGAACTTAAAATCACTAAAAAACATATTGGTAACTGGTCCGTTGGCCGATAATAAAGATGTGTATATCAGCAGATATGGCCCACAAAATCTCGCAATAACCAATGTGCTCGACGGCATAAAAAACTATGTAGGAAATTCTACCAAAGTAGAGTATGTAAAAGGCTGTGAGGTAGTTGACGCTACTTGGCCGGAAAGTGAAATTATTCCAACTCCATTAACTCAGGAAGAACAAAAATCAATTAATGAGGCTGTTGAAAAAGCAAAACAATCCGATGTAGTTATAGCGGTAGTGGGACAAGATGAGCAGCGATGTGGAGAAAGCCGTACACGTACAAGCTTGGGGCTACCCGGTCGTCAGTTACAATTATTGCAGGCACTTAAAGAAACAGGAACGCCGATTGTGTTGGTGTTAATCAACGGTCAACCGCTAACCATTAACTGGGAAAACAAATACTTGCCTGCTATTCTTGAGGCGTGGTTTCCCAATGCATTAGGCGGACTAGCGATTGCAGAAACCATTTTTGGCGATTATAATCCGGGAGGAAAACTATCGGTTACATTCCCTAAAAGTGTGGGTCAAATAGAATTGAATTTTCCATTTAAACCAGGCTCACATGCACGTCAATCGGCTTCTGGTCCCAATGGTTCGGGCAATACGGCTGTCGAAGGTGCGCTTTATCCCTTTGGATATGGTTTGAGCTACACCACTTTTGAATATAAAAATCTGAAAATTACGCCTGAAAAACAACAGAGTCAGGGAGAAATAACTGTTTCGGTAGACATTACTAATACCGGAAGCAGAAAAGGCGATGAGGTGGTTCAGCTTTATATAAAAGATGTAGTAAGTAGTGTAACCGTTTACGATACACAACTAAGAGGTTTTGAGCGTATTTCGTTGAATCCAAA
>JBMOHG010000221.1:0-5360 GCA_049317965.1 Paludibacter sp. | reverse complement strand
TTAATACGTTATCTATTTTTTCAGTTTTAAGTCAAAGAATTATGTTTAAAAACATATTTTTTGTACATTTGCACCAATATATTTCAATCAATTTTCTTAGACTGAAATATTGCGTTTTTTCAATTATGAATATAAATTATCATGTCAGAAAATATATTACACGAAGTAACACAAGCGGATTATAAATACGGATTCACTACTGATATCGAAACGGATATAATTCCGATTGGACTCAGCGAGGATGTTGTTCGACTGATTTCAAAAAAGAAAAACGAGCCTGAATGGATGCTCGAATTTCGATTGAAAGCCTACCGTCATTGGCTTACTATGAAATTGCCTGAATGGGCGAAACTCAAAATTCCAGAAATTGATTATCAGAGTATTGCCTATTATGCTGCACCTCGTATTAATGCACCAAAAAGCCTTGATGAGGTTGATCCCGAATTACTTAAAACATTTGAAAAGTTAGGAATTCCACTTCACGAACGAATGGCTTTATCAGGTATTGCTGTGGATGCGGTTATGGACAGTGTTTCAGTTAAAACTACTTTTAAAGAAAGTTTGTCCGAGTTGGGAATTATTTTTTGCTCATTCAGCGAGGCTGTTGAACATCACCCTGATTTGGTAAAGAAATATATGAGTTCGGTAGTTCCTTACACCGATAATTTTTTTGCAACACTGAATTGTGCCGTATTTTCCGACGGTTCTTTCGTATATATTCCTAAAGGAGTTCGTTGTCCAATGGAACTTTCAACCTATTTCCGTATCAATGCCATGAATACTGGCCAGTTTGAACGGACATTAATTGTGGCGGACGAAGATAGTTACGTGTCGTATCTCGAAGGTTGTACTGCACCTATGCGCGACGAAAACCAACTTCACGCAGCTATTGTGGAAATTGTGGCCATGAAAAATGCCGAAGTAAAATACTCTACAGTACAAAATTGGTATCCGGGCGATAAAAACGGAGTTGGTGGTATCTATAACTTTGTAACAAAACGTGGTATTTGCAAAGGAGCTTATTCCAAAATTTCCTGGACGCAAGTGGAAACCGGTTCAGCCATAACATGGAAGTATCCAAGTTGCATTTTGCTGGGCGATAATTCGTCGGCTGAGTTTTACTCGGTAGCGGTTACCAATCATCACCAACAAGCCGATACAGGAACAAAAATGCTTCATATTGGAAAAAATACAAGTAGTCATATTCTTTCGAAAGGAATTTCGGCAGGTGTAAGTCAGAATAGTTACCGTGGGTTGGTAAAAATCAATCCGGCAGCTGAAAATGCACGCAATTTTTCGCAGTGTGATAGTCTTTTGTTGGGTGATAAATGCGGTGCACATACATTTCCATATATGGAAGTGAACAACGACACAGCTATTGTGGAACACGAAGCAACAACTTCAAAAATCAACGAAGACCAGATTTTTTATTGCAATCAACGAGGCATTTCGACTGAAGACGCCGTAGGTTTGATTGTAAATGGCTATGCCAAAGAAGTACTCAATAAACTACCAATGGAATTTGCCGTGGAAGCCCAAAAACTGCTGCAAATAACGCTGGAAGGAAGTGTTGGGTAAATGCCCCCTATAACCCCCTAAAGGGGGAATAAGAGGGCATAGATTATAATTTTATTGAATTAATTAAGACTTCTCAACCCCTTTGAAAATTCGGGAAGTCCCCCCTTTAGGGGGTTAGGGGGCAGTTAAATATGCTAGAAATTAAAAACTTACATGCCAATATTAATGGCAAAGAAATATTAAAAGGGTTAAACCTTACGGTGAATGCTGGTGAAATACATGCTATTATGGGACCAAATGGCGCAGGAAAGTCAACCTTGGCCTCTGTGCTAACAGGAAATCCATCTTTCACAGTAACGGAAGGTGACGTGACTTTCAACGGCAAAAATCTGTTGGAATTAACTCCTGAAAATCGTTCACGTGAAGGAATTTTCTTAAGCTTCCAATATCCGGTGGAAATACCGGGGGTAAGCATGGTAAATTTTATGCGTACTGCTCTGAACGAACATCGAAAATACAAAAGCCTGGAACCAATGTCTGCTACCGATTTCTTGCGTTTGCAACGTGAGAAGAAAGAGTTGGTGGAAATGGACAACAAATTGGCCAATCGCTCTGTAAACGAAGGTTTTTCGGGTGGTGAAAAGAAACGCAACGAGATTTTCCAAATGGCAATGCTCGAACCATTGTTATCTATCCTCGACGAAACAGATTCAGGTTTGGATATTGATGCATTGCGAATTGTGGCAAATGGGGTGAATAAACTGAAAACATCCGAAAATGCCAGTATTGTGATTACACATTATCAACGTCTTCTGGATTATATTGTGCCTGATTTCGTGCATGTTTTGTATGATGGTCGCATTGTGAAATCGGGTGGAAAAGAACTTGCACTTGAACTTGAAGAACGAGGTTACGACTGGATTAAAAAGGAAGTGGACGGCGAATAGTTTGCCCCCTAACCCCCAAAAGGGGGAAATAAAAAATCTTCCTAAAGTTAACCCAACAAAGTTTAGAACAGAAACTCAAATGGAAAAAAAATGAATGATAATATAGATAATACTAGCTCTCATACTCCCCCTTCAGGGGGTTGGGGGGCTTCTTCATACATAGATTTATATAAATCCCACCACGAAAACATCAAAAAAAATTCGGCTCAGGTGATGAACTACTTGCGCGACGATGCTTTTGCATTGTTCGAAAAATTGGGATTCCCTACGATGGCGTTGGAGAATTACAAATACACCGACTTGAAAGAAGCTCTTTCTATCGATTATGGACTAAATATCAACCGTATTCCGATTCCGGTGAATCCTTATGATGTATTCAAATGCGATGTGCCAGGAATTCATTCGTACCTTTATTTTGTGGTGAATGACGGATTTTATCCTGTCAATGATCCACGAAATTCGAAACTACCGGATGGAGTTGTTATTGGTAGTGTGAAAGAAGTGGCGATTACTCACCCTGAATTGTTCGAAGGCTATTTTGGTAAACTCAGCTCAACAAAACAAGATGGATTAGTGGCCTTCAACGGAGCATTTGCACAAGATGGTTTCTTCATGTATGTGCCTAAAAACGTGACGCTTGACAAGCCTGTTCAATTGGTTAATATTATGCGTGCTGATGTAGATTTTATGGCAGTGAGTCATAATCTAATCATTCTTGAAGAAGGTGCCAAAGCGCAATTGTTGGTTTGCGACCATACTGTGGACGAAGTTCGCTTCTTGTCCAATCGTGTTACTGAAGTTTTTGTAGGCGAAAATGCAAGTTATGAGCATTATAAACTAGAAAATACGCATAATAAAACAACTAACTTATCAACATTACTTATCGATCAGCGAACATCATCAAATGTGTTGGCTAACGTGATTACACTTCACAATGGTGTAACGCGCAATATGATTGAAATAGATTTGGATGGTGAAGGTTGTGAAACCTCACTTTGTGGAATGGTGATTGCTGATAAAAACCAACAGGTTGACAACTTCACTTCTATCATTCACAACAAACCAAATTGTAATAGCCGTGAGTTATTCAAATATGTGTTAGATGATTTTTCAAAAGGAGCTTTCACTGGAAAATTGTATGTTGCCAAAGATGCTCAAAAAACCTCAGCATTTCAGACTAACCGGAATATTTTACTCAAGAAAACTGCCAAAATGCGAACCAAGCCGCAGTTGGAAATATATGCCGACGACGTAAAATGTTCCCACGGTGCAACTATTGGGTCGTTGGACGAAACTGCAAAATTCTATATGCAGGCACGTGGTATTTCCGAAGCTGAAGCACGGTTGTTACTTATGTTTGCTTTCACCAACGATGTAATTGAGAATATTCGCATACCAGCTTTACAGGACAGAATGAAAATGCTGGTTGAAAAACGCCTTCGTGGCGAATTATCCAAATGCGAAGGTTGCGTGATTTGCCAATAATTAATCAGCACAAAGACAAAAAATATAAGACCTCCCGCAGAATACGCCGAAATATTTGCGTAATTTTGCGGGAGATTGTTATTTATGGAACTCAATAAAGAATATATAAAACTTAAACTTTCAACTCCATTACCTGGTCTTGACTCGCACCTGAAAATGGCACCAAAAAATCGTATTGCCAGTTATTTGAATGAACAGATAATGGTTGATAATGCGAGAAAAAGTGCGGTACTTATTCTCTTTTATCACGATGAAGATGAGTTGAAAATGATTGTTATCCGAAGGAGTGTGTATGTTGGCATTCATTCAGGGCAGATTGCATTTCCTGGTGGACGATACGAGGATGAAGATGGAGATGTACGTGTAACTGCTCTTCGTGAAATTGAAGAAGAAATAGGAATTCCTGAAGAAAAAATAGAAATAATTAGCAGGTTATCAGATATATATGTGCCACCAAGCAATTTTTTAATCAGTGTATTTGTGGGTTATTTAGCAGAAAAACCAAAGTATAAAATTGATGAACGAGAAGTGGATGAAGTAATTGAAATTCCTTTCTCAGATTTTTTTTTACCTAATGTTATTAAACAGAAAGATTTCTTTGTCAATTCGATAAAAGCAGTATCAAACGCACCCTATTTCGATGTGACCAATGCCGAGATATGGGGAGCAAGTGCCATGGTAATCAGTGAATTGCTGGATTTATTGCAATCTTAGAGTAATTTTCAAATCTTCAAATCATCTCATTTTCAAATTTTAATCCATGACTGAAAAAATTCGTCTCAATAAATTTATCAGCGACAGCGGTATCTGTTCACGTCGCGAAGCCGACAAATATATCGAACAAGGTCATGTGTTTGTGAATGGACGTAGAGCCGAAGTTGGTACACAGGTTTCAAAACATGATAAAGTAATGTTGAATGGCAACATTATTGAAGCCAAAGAAGGAACTGATTTTGTTTTTATAGCATTCAACAAACCTGTAGGAATCATTAGCACTACTGAAGTAGGTGTAAAAGATTCTATAATTGATTATATTGGTTATCACGAACGTATTTTTCCTATCGGTCGGCTCGACAAAGAATCGCAAGGTCTTATTTTCCTGACGAATAACGGCGATATTGTCAATAAAATTCTCCGTGCCGGAAACAAGCACGAAAAAGAATATTTGGTTACTGTTGATAAGCCTATTACCGACGATTTTATTCAGAAAATGGGTGCAGGCGTGCCAATTCTTGGCGAAACTACCAAAAGATGCAAAGTAGAGAAAGAGTCCGTTTTCTCGTTTCGGATTGTGCTGATACAAGGCTTAAATAGACAGATTCGACGAATGTGCGAATATTTTGAATACGAAGTTGTAAAACTTGAACGAATTCGTATTATGAATATCCGGTTGAAAGGTATTCCATTGGG
>JBMOHG010000220.1:0-5366 GCA_049317965.1 Paludibacter sp. | reverse complement strand
GTCGGGATGACAAGATTCGAACTTGCGACCACTGGTCCCCCAGACCAGTACTCTAAACCGGGCTGAGCTACATCCCGCTGATTTTTGGAGTCACAAAAGTAATAAAAAGATTCAATTTAGAAAAAGTATTCAAATCCTTTTTTTTTATACATTACAGTATTGGACTGAAAAGCCGTGCTAATGACTCTTTTAATTTTTGACGTCTTTTACGGTTAGACCATGCGTCAAAAGTAAGTTCTTCGCAATTGTTTGCGTCTGAAAGGAATAGTTCTTTGAGTTGAATTGCGGTTTTATTTTCGTATATAAAAGCATTTGCTTCGAAATTATGTACAAAACTTCGTTCATCTAGATTACATGATCCTACAATTGAAATAAAATCATCAATAACTATTGCTTTGCTATGAAGAAAACCCTTTTTATATTTATAAACTTTTACACCAGCTTCTAAAGCCTGTCCTAAAAAACTGGAAGTACTTGCATCCGATAATCTTGAATCTGAACGTGTTGGAATCATTAGCCGAACATCAATTCCACTTAACGAAGCCATATTTATACAGGTCGCAATCACATCATTGGGCATAAAATATGGTGATTGAATATAGATGTAATTAGTAGCTGACATGAATGCAGATGCAATACCCTGCATTATTGCTTCCCAGTCGGTATCTGGGCCACTACTAACAATTTGTACAATATTTTCATTAAAAATTTCTGGTTCCGGAAAGTATTTTGACCCTTCAATCATTTTACGTTCAACAAAATACCAATCGATTAGAAAAAGTAATTGAAGTCCATGAACAGCAGCTCCTGTCATTTGAATAAAAGTATCACGCCATGTTCCTAATGTATTGCCGTAAATATATCTGTCTGCAACATTTAAACCACCAGTGAATCCAATTTTCCCATCTACAATAATTAATTTTCGATGATTACGATAATTTATTTTACTTCTCGAAAAACGCCAATGGAAAGGTAAAAATGAACGAACATACGCACCAGCATCTCGTAATGATTTCAAGTATTTTTTTGATAAATCGAAACTTCCCCAATAATCGTAAATCATCCGTACTCTAACACCTTCTTTTGCTTTTTGAATTAGTAGTTCTCTTAATTGATTTGAAATTCTATCATCATCAAAAATGAAAAATTCAATATGAATATGGTCTTTTGCATTTCTAATGGCTTCAAAAACAGCATTAAATGTCTTTTCACCATTAATCAAAATTTCAATTTTACTATTAGCATAACCGGCTGCTTCACTGTTTCTAAATAGTAATTTTACCAGGTTCAATTGATTTATAGCCATGTTTTTAGTATTCAACTTTTGAATGTCAAAAGATGCAACAGGCCGATTAGTTACCCTACGAATACTTTTTTTTGATATTATTTTTTTCTTCCTATAGTCTTGTCCCAACAAAATATAAAAAATCATCCCAAGTATTGGAAAAAACAACAACACTAAAACCCATGAAAGAGATTTAGCTGGGTTTCTGTTTTCGAGTAATAAAACAGGAATGGTACTGATTAGAGTATAAACATAAAGTACCAAAATTATTAATGACAAAACGTGGTTCATATCAGATTAAAAATTTGCAGTATTATTTTTTAATTGTAACCATTGGTGACCTTCAAAAGATTTTTGTGAAATTGGTAAATTACAAATTATTGGTGCTTTAATTCCATCAGATATTTCAAATGGTGCAATTTCAATGTTTGCTTCATCCCACATTCCTGATTGAATAAAACTTGTCAATAACTGTGTACCGCCCTCTATCATAACGGAATGAATATTTCTATTGTACAAAACTTGAAGTACATTATTCAAAAAATCACTATTAAAATCAATTTTTATATATTCTACAAGTGGTTGATTCGCTTTCTCAATCTCAGTAAAAATTATTGTTGATATACTACCATCCAGCAATTTGAAATCTGACGGAATTTGATCTGTACGATCAATTGCAACCCGAATTGGTGATTTTCCAGACCAGTTTCGAACAGTCAAAGAAGGATTATCTAGTAATACTGTTCTGGTACCAACCAAAATTGCTTGATTTTCAGATCGCATTTGGTGTGTCAGTTTTTTTGTAATATTATTTGAAATAATTAATGGTAATTCATTAGCATCTGTACGTTTCCGGTCAATAAATCCATCTAAAGTTTGAGCCCATTTTAATAATATATATGGTCGTTTTTGTTCTTGGAAAATAAAAAAACGTTTGTTTAATTCACGACATTCTTGTTCCAAAACTCCAACAATTACCTCAATTCCTGCATTGCGCAATATTTCTACTCCTCTACCGGCAACTATTGGGTTTGGGTCTAATGTTCCAATCACAACTTTTGGAATCTTGTTTTTTACAATTAAATTGGCACAAGGCGGTGTTAGACCATGATGCGAGCATGGTTCAAGATTGACATATAAAGTTGATTCCTTCAATAATTTTTTATCCTTGACTGAATTTATCGCATTTGGTTCAGCGTGTGCTTCGCCATATCTGCGATGATAGCCTTCGCCAATGATGATACCGTTTGCTATCAACACAGCCCCAACCATTGGATTTGGTGCAACATAACCTGCTCCATACTCAGCTAATTGCAAGCAACGTTGCATATATTTCAATTCAAAATTCATACTATAAAATTCAAAATTAAATTTCCTATTGAATCAAAAACCTTTTTTCAACTTGCTACTTGTTACTAATTTTTTCTATCTTTGTACTAATATGCAAGCATTTATTAAACAAATACAATCCGAACTTCAGGGTTATTATCCTGAAACCGAAATTAGAAGCTTTAGCTATTTAATTATCGAAAAGTTGACCAGTTTGTCTCGAACACAAATATTCGTTAACAAATATACTACTTTTTCTGATGAACAAAGCAAATTAGCAGAAAGTTTTATCATAAAACTAAAAAAAAGTGTGCCTATTCAATACATTTTGGGTGAAACTGAGTTTTATGGTCTTAATTTTAACGTAAATGAATTTGTTTTGATTCCCCGACCCGAAACAGAAGAATTGGTAGAATGGGTTAGAAATGAAAACGACAAAAAGTCAAATCTAAATATTTTAGATATTGGCACTGGGAGTGGTTGTATTGCTATTTCGTTGAAAAATGAATTTCAAAATGCAGATATCGATGCTTTTGATATTTCCGATGCAGCTTTGGAAATAGCTAAATCCAATTCAAAACGAAACAATTTAGATGTAAATTTCTCAAATGTTGATATTTTAAATGCTTTAGATTTTAATAGAAAATGGGATATTATTGTTAGTAATCCTCCCTATATTTCTGAAAATGAAAAAGGTGAAATTCTTCCTAATGTTTTAGAACATGAACCACATTTAGCATTATTTGTACCAGATAACGACCCGCTAATTTTTTACAGACACATTGCTCAATTTGCCATGAAACACTTATCACAAAATGGAAAACTTTATTTTGAAATTCATCGTGAAGCTGGTCTAAGATGTACTAACCTGCTTGTAGAACAAGGTTTTATAAATATTGAATTACGAAAAGATATTTCGGGAAACGATAGAATGATAAGAGGAATTTATAATGTTTCAAACTCAATTTAATATAATTTGCACATGATAAAAATGCATAAAGATCATCCCTGGATACATTATTTGTTATTATTATTTGGGGTATTGTGCATCTCATGGTCGGCAATATTAGTTAAAATAGCAGGAATTAGTGGATTTGGATCTGGTTTTTACAGATTACTAATTGGCACAATTGGAATAATTCCAGTTTGGCTTTACTTCAAAAAGCCTATTAACGATATTAAAGGTGTGAAAATTGCCATTATTTGCGGTGTGTTATTTGGTTGTGATATTGCATTGTGGAACACTTCAATAATGCTGTCAAAGGCAACAATTTCAACACTTTTGGCAAATTTAGCTCCAGTTTGGGTAGGCGTTGGCGCTTTGCTTTTTATGAAAGAAAAGCCAACGAAAATCTTTTGGGTTGGAACAATAATAGCCATAGTTGGAGTAACCATAATAATTGGCGTAAACCAAGTAATCGAAGCTAAATTAAATTTTGGAAATGCGCTTGCCATAATTGCCAGTATGTTTTATGGCGCATATTTAATTACAGTTCGAAAAGGTCGAATCTCATTAGATACTTTCTCATTTACCACTATTTCAATGATAACCAGTACAATATTATTGGGGTTAATTTGTTGGTTTACTTCAACTCCACTTTCAGGCTTTAGTACCAAAACCTGGTTCGCATTGGGAGCATTAGGTATTGTACCACAGTTATTTGGCTGGCTCGCCATTAATCAAGCATTAGGGCATATTCGCCCAACCGTAGCATCAGTTAGTTTATTGAGCCAAACTGTATTTACGGCTTTTTTTTCAATATTGGTTCTGAACGAAAAACTTACATTTCAAGAAATTGGTGGGGCAGGAGTGGTGTTACTTGGAATTTATCTGGTCAATCGAAAGTAAATTTTAGTAGATCTATTTTGTTGTTTGATAGATGTATAAGTCATTTTATACCATCAAGTATTTAGGAATAATAAATAAATTGATTTGAAAAAATGTCAATTTCTAATCTTTTGTAATTATTAAATATTCAATATCCAATATTAATTTAGTTATTCGTACCTTTGCACTTCAAATTTAAAACCATTTGTAAGGTTCAAAAAACGTATGATTAAAGTAACATTCCCCGACGGTTCGGTACGCGAATTTGCCAAAGGCATAACCGGACTGCAACTAGCTGAAAGTATCAGCTCCCGATTAGCACAAGAAGTGCTTGCAATCACAGTAAATGACGAAATATGGGATTTAACCCGTTCAATCGAAACCGATGCAGCTATTAAATTGCATAAATGGGACGATGAAGAAGCAAAACATGCCTTTTGGCACTCATCTGCTCACCTTATGGCCGAAGCCCTTCAGGAGTTGTATCCGGGCATTAAATTCGGTATCGGACCAGCAATCGAAAACGGTTTCTACTATGATGTAGATCCGGGCGAAGTTTCCATTAAAGAAGGTGACTTAGCCGCTATAGAAGCTAAAATGCTTGAATTGGCTAGCAGAAAGGAAGCAATAGTTCGTAGCGATATAAGTAAAGCCGATGCTTTAGCTCGTTTTGATGCAATTGGCGAAGTATATAAAACAGAAATGATTAACGACCTAACTGACGGAACTATTACCTTGTATTCGCAAGGCAATTTTACCGATTTATGTCGTGGACCGCACTTACCAAATACTGCTGACATTAAAGCGATCAAAGTGTTGAGCGTAGCCGGAGCATATTGGCGTGGTGACGAAAAACGCAAAATGTTGACTCGTCTTTACGGTATTACTTTCCCTAAAAAGAAAATGCTCGATGAGTATTTAGTG
>JBMOHG010000219.1:0-5380 GCA_049317965.1 Paludibacter sp. | reverse complement strand
GGTTGATTGAGGTTATCAAGTTTACAATAATAACCTTTTGAAATAGGGTGTTCGATACGCAGAATTGCTTCCGGAAAAACTTCTGAAACTGCTTTTGCCAGCACCATACTCAAGCTGCGGACATAAACACGCATTCCTGAAGGTGTACTTAAATCGATAAAATCAATATCTTTTGGTTTGTAAATTAGAAAATTCAAGTCTTCAACTTTATAATTTACTCTTGCTGCAACTACCTGATATTTCAGATTGATGTTCAGATTATTATAAATCTCTATTAATGAAGTGCCAAGCGGATAAGTGTGGTAAGTTTTGGTGTTTTTACAATAAATTGTGACTTGCTTTTCCATGTTTACTTTTGAATAAATAATATGACAGGTATAAGGCCGTAAAATTACATCATTTTTTTTAAATGGATTTATTTTATGGTATCTAAATTTTGAATTACTTTTGCAGATAATTATTATTTCATAGGAATGAATGAAAATCCGATATTTTTTTTTATTTAAATGATTATTCAACTAACATTATAATTTATGAATTTATTTAATGTTTATCCACTTTTTGACATTAATATAGTCAAAGGAATTGGCTGTAGAACCTTTGATAAACAAGGAATTGAATACCTCGACCTTTATGGAGGACATGCTGTTATTTCCATTGGACATTCACATCCTTTCTATGTTCAGAAAATGACTCAGCAATTGGAAAGCCTTGTCTTTTATTCGAATTCTGTAATTAATAAATTGCAAATTGAACTCGCCGAAAAGCTGGGAAAAATCTCAGGTTACACTGATTACGATTTATTTCTTGTTAATTCTGGTGCCGAAGCCAATGAAAATGCACTTAAACTAGCTTCATTTCACACCGGACGTCGGAAAGTAATATCTTTTAATAAGAGCTTTCATGGTCGCACATCGGCTGCAGTCAGGGTTACTGATAATCCGAAAATTGTTGCGCCGATTAATGAAGGTTTTGATGTTGATTTTTTTGAACTCAATGATATTGATGCTGTTCGGAAATCATTACAAAATAACGATGTATGCGCCGTAATTATCGAAGGGATACAAGGAATTGGTGGTATTCGTGTACCAAATGCTGAATTTCTGGTGGTCTTGAGTGCTGAATGTAAAGCAACTGGTACTATATTGATTTTAGACGAAATTCAGTCGGGATACGGACGAAGTGGCAAATTCTTCTCACATCAATATGCAAATATTCGCCCCGACTTAATTACTGTTGCCAAAGGAATGGGAAATGGTTTTCCAATTGGAGGCTTACTTATAAGCCCACTGTTTAAGGCTTCGCATGGTTTGTTGGGAACTACATTTGGCGGAAGTCATTTGGCTTGCACGGCTGCAATTGCTGTGCTCGACATTATCAAGGCTGAACATTTGATGGAAAATACACTTAAAATAGGAAATTATCTAATCGAAGAATTACATAAAATCCGTCAAATTAAGGAAGTAAGAGGCGTAGGTTTGATGATTGGAATTGAATTCGACTTTCCGGCAAATGAAATTCGTAATCGATTATTATTTGAAAAAAAGATTTTTACCGGTGCTAGTGGAACAAATATTATACGTTTACTTCCTCCGCTTTGTTTATCAAAACAGGATGCCAATTTTTTCTTAACGGCATTCAAAGAAATTATTAATTCATTACCAACTGACTAACAATCAATACATACTTTATGAAATTATTTAGTGTTTTATTTATCTGCATATTCTTTTCGATGCAGCTTTTAGGGCAAGAAAGCAATATTCAGTATAAAATCACATTAAATTCTGGCGAAATATTTATTGGAAAAGTGCTTTTAAAAAATGACGAAATGATAATGATTTCGACCAAGGATGGTACACGATTTCAATTTCCATTGTCAGAAATAAAAAAAATTGAAAGTGCTGGTAATGAATCAAAAACGGAATCTACCGATGGTGATCAAAACGTTCATTTATCAAATAATTTTGGTGGATTAATAGAACTCTCAGGTGGAACTGCAAGTGCTAAGAATAGCTTTGGTTGGGCTCCAAACACACAACTTTCATTGATGTTTGGAAATAAACATCTATTTGGACAACAGCTGTTTTTAGGAATCGGAGTTGGTTATAACAGCAGTTATATTACAACAAATTCAATTTCGTTTTTACCACTTTTTATTCACATTCAGAGCACATTATCTAAGAAAAGAACAGCTGCTTTCTTAGGAATGGATGCCGGTTATGCATTCGCAATTTCAAAAAATTATGATGGTGGTGCACAGGTGAAAATTTCGGGTGGTATATCACATAAATTAAGCTATAAAACTACACTTATCGGAGGAATATATACCGGAGTTCAATCATTTTCTGGTTCTTTGACCGAAATAAACGACTTAGGAACTTTCAATTATTATGGAAGAACTTCAATGATATCAATTGGAGCAAAATTAGGATTATTGTTTTAGTACACAACAAAACTCCTTAATTTCATTTCTCGAAATTAAGGAGTTTTGTTGTTGAAAAGTTAGTCATTTATTATCTCTGCAAAGTCAGCTATATGATCATCAACATAAGCAGCAATTAATGAGGTTTGACGTTCCTCTATCTCAAAATACAACTCTTCTAAATCGTCGAAAACTTCAAAATCGACATACATAGCGGTAAATTCAACCTCTGTAGTTTCGCGCTCTAACGTGGCTTTATTCGGATCATAAATTTCCTTGGCTTTATAAATTATTTTAGCCAATTCTACTGCTCCAAACTGCTTTATTGCTTTTGCAAAAGGATTTCCAAAAATATAACCTCCATAACCGTTTTGAATGAGCTGTACAAAACCGCCATCTCGCATTTCGTCCTGAAAAAATCGATGTGCCAACAATGTATGCTGGCTTCCATTGAGCATTGACATCGACTCGGCAGTTAATTGACCACCAATGGCTTCGAGGTAAGCATCGGTAAAAACTTTCAGGAATTCATCCATGCCCTTTTGAGCGGCCGAAGCTAATTGACTATCTTTTATTTGAATCATTTATTTGTTTCGTGTTTTGTGTTTCGTGTTCAATGTTACATCAAAATTTCCGCACTGTAAGCAGGAATTTTAATGCTGATTTTATTTTCGATAAAAGTAAATTTATTTTTGAATGTAGCTACAAAAGTAGTTGATTTGAACAAATCAGGCAATTTAATTTCAAAAGTTTTAGATTTTGGAGAGTTATTTATTAATACAATTGATTCTTTTTCAAAGTACTTACGTCCATAAATCCAACTGTCTTTAGTTGTTTGAATATTTACAAAACTACCGTAAATGAGGACAGGATTATCACTTCTTAAATGTGCCAAAGTAGATACGATGTTCCAAAGTTTTGCTTCGCGATTATTCCAACCATCAAAGCGCATCATTCTACGGCAATCGGGGTCGTTAGCGCCGGTCAAACCAATTTCATCGCCATAATAAATTACCGGAATACCCGGAATGGTCATATTGAACACATGCATTAAGGATAATTTGTCATAAGCTGTTGAGTCGGTAATACCAATTTCGCGTTGCCAACCTGCAGCCTTACTATCTTCGCCAAACTTCAAATCGCCTGAAGCATAAGACATAAAACGAGGTTTGTCGTGATTACCAGAGATATTTCCCATCAAATTATGACTTCCATAAGTATAAAGACTTGAATTTAAAATGGTTTGAACCTGCGTTAAATCACTTCCACCAACTCCTGCGAAAGTTGTATTGGCTACATCGAAAACATTAAAATTAAATTGTCCGTCGAGCATCCCTGTTGTGAGATAACTACTTATTAATTCTGGACTTCCATAAGTTTCACCAATTTGGTAAAGATTTTTTCCTTGATTTTGTTTTTTAATTTTAAAAGTTAATTCGCGCCAAAATTGTTCGGTAATGTGCTTACAGGCATCATGTCGGAAACCATCCAACTTAAATTCATTTAACCAAAACATAGCCGAGTCTGTCATCATATCTACCACTTTTGGATTTGCTAAATCCAATGTTGGCATAAAAGTATCAAACCATGTCGTTAGTCGTTGGTCGTCCCATCGTTCAGTATTCAAAGTTCCATCGGGCAAATACAAAGCTGTTGCCCAGTCAGGATGTTGCTGATAGAATGGATGTTCCTTGTGCACATGATGCGCCACATAATCTAACAAAACATTAATGTTATTTTTATGTGCATCTGCAACAAGATTTTTAAATTCGTCGTTTGTTCCAAATCGGGTGTCAACTTTCGATGACGAAACAGGCCAATAACCATGATAACCTGAAAATTTGGTTTTCATTGGTGCATAATAACCATAAGGTTCAGTTGGATTCTGGTTCAATGGCGAAATCCATAAAGTATTAGCACCTAATTTTTTGAAATAACCTTCAGTTATTTTTTGTTGCAACCCAGCCAAATCTCCACCCCAATAGTCAACTTTATGATTCACATCCGGACGATTCAATGGTTTGTCGTTGGCAGTATTTCCATTCATAAACCTATCCACGAGCATAAAATACATGATTTGCGCTTGCTTGTCATCGCGTGTAATTTGCTTTGAATCAATCAACACTTTGCCTTTTTCGAGTGGAACGAGTATATCGTTACTAACCCCAAAATCGTTGCTAACCCAGACACGAATAAATGAACGATCCAATTTTAATGCTTCACCGGGAATACTTATCAAAATTTTACCAGGTTTTACAATTGAATATTTAGTAGGAATTAGGAAATTTTGCCAATATACAAATACTTCTTTAACGTCATTAACAGTTGATAATGTGATAGTTGAATAATTGTATTTGTCAGTGATTAGTTGTGGATATTTATCACTTTTACTTGCCACTTGTAAAATCGAATTGAACTTTCCATATCCGTTATCAACTTTGTTCGGATTACTTGGATCGTGATTTTGTTCACCATCCAAACTTAGTTGATATAAATAAGTTCCGGGGCTTAAATACAATGCCACTTCATATAAACCTTTATCATTCAATTTCAAATCGGGTGTTTTTGAAGGACTCCAATCGTTCATTTGGCCTGCAATCTGAACTCTCTTATAAGTTTTTCCTTGTGGGTCGAACGAAAAAGAATAATCTATTTTATCTGTTTTCCGACATGGAATTGAAAATGGAATTCCTTTTATCCAAAGTTGTACGTCCACAAAATGCTCCATACCTTTTTGCACATCAAAAGTAGCGGTCATTTTATTACTATCAATTTTACAGTCAAGTTTGGCTGATGAACTGGTAATTGAATCAATATCAGCAGGATTCATTATAAAATCCTGTAAATAAATTGTATTTACTCCAACTTTCAAAGTGGTGAGTGAATTAAGATTCTTGTTATTATCAGAATCAGTTGGGTAATTTAGATTTGGCTGACAAGCAGTCAATAATAAAATTG
>JBMOHG010000218.1:0-5381 GCA_049317965.1 Paludibacter sp. | reverse complement strand
TTTATTAAAACAGCCGAAAGATATAAAGTGGGGTTGATTCCTTCTTTGTTCTGGTTTTATGCAGCAGTACCCGATTTGATGGGTGAGCACATGAACCAATGGGGAAATCCAAACAGTAAGACAATTGAATTTATGCGTACATATACTGCCGAAGTGATAACACGCTATAAAAATTCGCCTGCAATTTGGGGATGGGAGTTTGGAAATGAAGTAAATTCTTATCTCGATATGTTGGGTGTTGTTCTAAACCCGGCTGTACCAAGTATAAGTACAGCTAACGGTACACCTGCAACCCGAACAGCTGATGACGCTATGACTACAGAGATTTTCCAAGTTGCGTTGAATGAGTTTGCAGCAGTAGTGAAGCAAAACGACCCTGATAGGGCAATTTTTACCGGAAATGGAGTGCCGAGTGCCAATTCATATCATCGGTATAAATTCAAAAGTTGGGACAAGGATTCTTCAACTGAATATACCACATTGCTTGATGTTCAGAACCCAGCCAGCATTGGCACATTGACTACACATGTTTATCCGCAACACGAAAACACATACTTTACTAATTTTACACCTAAAGCCACGCTTTTCCAATTCATTCAAGAGTCGATGAGGTCTGCAAAAGAATTAAAACGCCCCTTGTTTATAGGCGAATATGGTTCACCCAAAACACTCGGCGCAACAGAAGCTGCTAAATTTCAGGAGCTTATGAGTGCAATCGTCGATAATCAGGTTCAGCTTTCAGCACTTTGGGTTTACGATTTTACTTTTCAAGATGCCGATTGGAATATTACACAAACCAACAGCAGAAAATACCAACTTGATGCTATTATTAATGCTAATACACAACTTAGAGTTGGTCTATAAATTTAACAAACTAAAAAAGTAAATACAAAAATGGCAATCACAAAATATTTTTACAAAATTCTCTTCAGTCTTGTACTTTTGGTTATCGGTTTAAACTGTAAATCAGCGGATAAAGCTATAATTCAAAAAAAATCTGCAAAAGTTCCCGTTGCCGGCACATTAACTGTTTCTACCGATGGAGTTTTTATGCGGGATGGTAAAGTATATCAAGGCATTGGAGTTAATTATTTCAATGCATTTTATCGCACAATCAACAATAATAATGACAAATCCTATAACGAAGGATTCAAATACTTAAGCAATAATAAAATTCCGTTTATACGTTTTACTACTAATGGATTTTGGCCTAATGAGCTTAAATTATATGTTGAAAATAAAAAGTTATATTTTAAATTACTCGATGAATTTGTAAAATCGGCTGAGACTTATGGAATAGGACTAATTCCATCTTTGTTTTGGTTTTATCCTACGGTACCCGATTTGGTGGGAGAGCATATAAACCAATGGGGAAATCCAAACAGCAAGACGATTGCATTTATGCGTACATATACTGCCGAAGTGGTAAGTAGGTATAAAGACTCGCCTGCAATTTGGGGTTGGGAGTTTGGCAATGAAGTAAATGCATATTGTGATTTGTTAGAACAATCAATTAATTATTTACCCAAAGTAAACGAAAAATTAGGTAGCCCTGCTAAACGAACTATTGAAGATGCTTTAACAACAAATATACTTCAAATAGCTATGAATGAATTTGCAGCGAAAGTAAGGCAGATTGACAATAACAGACCAATTTTTAGTGGAAATTCTACTCCCGCACCAAATATGTTCCATCGTTACAAATATGGTAATTGGACTAAAGATTCATCTTCCGATTTTACATCTTTACTCGATGCACAGAACCCAAAAAGTTTAGGAACATTGACACTTCATATTTACCCTGAAAATGAAAATGCTTATTTTTCGGATTTTAATCCTAAAGCTACACTTTCTCAAATTATTCAAGAATCTATGCTGTCATCAAAAGAATTGAAACGACCATTTTTCCTCGGAGAGTTTGGGTCACCAAAAACAGTAGATTCAACTAAAGAGGCGGCAAAATTTAAGGAACTTCTTACTGCTATAATTGAAAATAAAGTTCAGTTATCGGCACTATGGGTTTTCGATTATTCTCCTCACGATGCGACTTGGAATACAACCCCAACAAACAGCAGAAAGTATCAACTCGAAGCTATTATAGAGGCTAATTCAAAATTTTAAACTTAGAATAAATAATTGCAATTAAATTAACATAATAAATACATATATGATACTTAATAATTCCATATTCAAATTTTCATTTTGCCTTGTGTTTTTAACTGTAAGTTTTAACTTTCAAGCAGAAACAAAAGTTGTTTCAAATATCACTTCTGCAAATATTATTGCACCAATAACTATATCTACCGATGGTGTTTTTTTGCGGGATAATAAACCCTATTATGGAATTGGTATAAATTACTTCAATGCTTTTTATCGTACAATTCAAAACAATTACGACAAAACATACACTTATGGATTAAAGTATTTGGGAGAAAATAAAATTCCATTTATCAGATTTAGTGTAAATGGCTTTTGGGCTAACGAACTTTTACTTTATAAAAACAATAAAACTTTGTATTTTAGTTTATTAGATCAGTTTGTTGCTAGTGCTGAAACAAATAATATTGGCCTAATCCCATCTCTGTTTTGGTCTTATGCTGCAGTGCCTGACTTAATGGGAGAACATATTAATCAATGGGGAAATCCGAATAGCAAAACAATAGCATTTATGCGAACGTATACAACAGATTTAGTGAGTCGGTATAAAAACTCTCCAGCAATTTTGGGTTGGGAGTTTGGTAACGAAGTAAATGCGTATTGCGATTTATTGGATCAGGCAATAAATTTTTTACCTAAAGTAAATGTCATGCAAGGTACACCGGCAAGCAGAACAATTGAAGATGCAATGACAACAAGTATCCTTCAAGTTGCATTGAACGAATTTGCGAAAACAATTAGGCTGATAGATCCCGATAGACCAATTTTCAGTGGAAATTCAACCCCGGCATCCAATATGTATCATAGATATAAATTTGGTAATTGGAATACTGATTCCTCAACCGATTTCACATTGTTGCTTGATGCTCAGAATCCTATCAGTTTGGGTACATTGGGGCTTCATCTTTATCCTTATCAGGAGAAGACTTTGTTCTCAGATTTCTATCCCAGGGCTACAATTACACAAGTTATTCAGGAGGCCATGCGATCGTCATTAGAATTAAAACGACCATTTTTTCTCGGTGAATTTGGTTCTCCTAAAACGCTTGGCACAGTTGCAGAAGCAGCAAAATTTCAAGAGTTTTTAAATGCTATTGTTGACAAAAAAGTTCAGCTTTCGGCACTGTGGGTATACGATTATTCTCCACAGGATGCAGAGTGGAATATAACTCAAGCCAACAGTCGTAAATATCAACTTGATGCTATTATTAACGCTAATAAACAATTTTTGGTTTCAGCTGGAAATGTAGAAATAAAAGATCAAAATCTCAATTATTCGGTTTATCCTAACCCAGCTAAGGATTTTATCCAATTAAAAGTGAACGCTTCTTCATCGGCATCACATCGTATGAGTTATATGCTTTTCGATTTGCAAGGAAAACTTATTGAATCAGATAAAA
Source organism: Paludibacter sp. (assembly GCA_049317965.1). GTDB lineage: Bacteria > Bacteroidota > Bacteroidia > Bacteroidales > Paludibacteraceae > Paludibacter. Next base: position 1,824 of record JBMOHG010000218.1, on the reverse strand, counting down.
TTGAATCAGAATTAACGAATGTATCGATTAAAGAACTAGATCCTTCTGTCTATTTTATTAAATTAGTTGTTGATAATGAAGAGGTTAAAGTATTTAGAATTTTGAAAAAATAAATACATTGTGATTTATGAGAAAATCATTTTCAATTTTATTGATTGCTTTAACTACTTTATTACCGCATGAACTATTTGGTCAACCGTTACAAAAACTGAGTTATCAAGCAGTAATTCGGGATAACAATAATGCGCTCGTTGCCAACACTGTAGTCGGAGTGAGAATAAGCATTTTGATTGGTTCTGCAAATGGAACGGCAATTTATTCCGAAATACAAACACCTACTACCAATGCAAATGGATTAGTAAGCATCGAAATTGGGAATGGAACTAATTATAGCTCAATAAATTGGGCTACAAATAACTATTTTATAAAAACCGAAACTGATCCAGTAGGTGGAACAAATTACATTAAAACAGAAACTAACCCAATTTTAAGTGTGCCTTATGCTTTGCACACTCAAAAAACTGAACTAATAACAAGTAAAACACAAGCTCAAATAAATGCTTTGGCACCTGTGGCTGGCTGTATGGTATTTAATACCACAACTCAGCAATTGAATTTATATAACGGAACTGAATGGAGAGCTGTTGCTACTGGAAATGCTACCGGATTAAATAAAAGTTATCCTACAGCCGTAGGTTTACTTCCAAATAATTACTTAACAGAAGGTAATCTTGACAGACTTTTTACCGTTTTCGATAAGGCTCAGAAAGGTGGAAATGTGATTGTGGCAGGGTTAGGAGGTTCCATTACCGAAGGTGCTGTATCAACGAGTGCGGACAAACGATATATAAATTTAGTTGCTGCGTGGTGGAAAAACACTTTTCCAAAAGCGAATATTACATTGGTAAATGCTGGTATTGGAGCTACTGCTTCTGATTATGGAGCAATGCGTGCAAATCGTGACTTGTTATCAAAAAATCCAGATTTTGTTGTGGTTGATTATGCCGTAAACGATGCAACCACAGAACCAGAGTACAAACTGTCTTTTGAAGGAGTGGTGAGGCAAATACTAAAAGCCCCTCAACATCCTGCCATAATGCTCCTTTTTATGTCAACAAATGCGGGTGTAAACTCTCAGACATTTAAAATTCCGGTTGCTACTCAATATGAATTACCCATTGTCAATTACCACGATGCCGTGTGGCCAGAAGTACAAGCCGGAAGGCTTATATGGTCTGTTGTTGGTGGAGATTATATTCATCCTAACGATGTAGGACATGCCTTGACCGCAGACATGATTTGTCTTGCTTTGGATAAAGCCTATCAGAAATTCAACGCAGCCAATGTCCCGGTAATCACCCCAACGCTTCCAACTCCGGTTTTCTCGAATTGGTATGAATATACTTCACTTTACGATGGTGCAAGTCTTGTTCCAGCAACAAATACAGGTTGGACGTATGATGGTAGTGTTGCTGTGAGTGCTGGTTACCGTAGTGCTACACCTGGAAGTGTCCTTACATTTTCGATTGCAGGTAAAGTGATTTATTTCTCTTGTTGGAGAAAAAATGGAAATGCAGGTAAGGTAAGCGTAACTGTTGATGGAGCAAATCCAATAGTCGTGGATTCATGGTTTGATCAAACTACATTTTCGTACCGATACATGCTCAGAATTGCAAATAATTTAAGTTCAGGAAATCATACTGTCCGCATCGAACTCTTGGCCGATAAAAACCCTTTAAGTACAGGAAATGAATTTAAAGTGCTTTGCGTAGGGTCAGCAGGCGTTGGATTATAATAATTAAGAATGAAAAATTGAAAATGAAG
>JBMOHG010000217.1:0-5385 GCA_049317965.1 Paludibacter sp. | reverse complement strand
TATCGGGCAAAATTCTCATCTTTCATAAATTCAATTAGCTGTTTTTGCCAGTTTTTTGCATCTTCCGACAGTGCTACTAATTTTTTGTTGTTTTCTAAATGATCCGGATCCATTTTCTGGTATTTTGCCATATCATGAAATTCATCCAACCATTTTTCGTATTTAAGCATAAATTCACTTTGTTCCTGTGTCAATTTGTATTTCTCTTTTTTATCAGTAATTATTTCTGCAACTCCTGAAATACCTGTTGTTGTAAGGGCAGTAGCTCCTGCAATCAGACCTAATTTCTTTAAAAACTCACGGCGAGTAGATTCATATCCATCCATAACAAAATAATTTTTTTAAATAAAAAACCAAATTCAAAATTCTATGTTCATATATAATCAATAATCGCCTGAATTGTTCATTTACTTAATCATTTGTGAAATAGATTTGTTTTAATTTCTAATGCCGAAAATTAAAGATTTTTTATTTTTTAATCTTTCCAAAAATACGAGTTTAATATATTATCTTTGTTATAAAAAAAACACATAAAAAAAATCGGGTCGGATTGCATTGCAACCGACCCGATAAAACAGACAAGAAAATACTAAGGTTTATAATGTTTAATTAATGCATTTTGAATCGCAAAATAATAACAATAATCGAACTAGCATTGTAACAAGATTAATTTGAATCAAGGTTTCTGGTTAAAAAAATATCACTATACCAACATTTTGTTACTATGCTTTTTTTTAATTAATCCATTATAATTATGGAATAAAAAAAGAACAATTTTTTCCTGTTTTTACAAGTGCAAAGGTACTACATTTAAAGTAACTATAAGTTTGGAAATTGGGACAAATTGTAGACATTTATTTATACCTCGCTAGTTGAAAAAGATATTGTAAAACAAATTAAATAAAAAAAGTCACTTGATAAATGAATAAATTATATTCTATAAGCTTTATATACAGATATATAACTTTAATCTTGATACTAAGTTTATCTGTTTCAACATTAAATGCATTAACCGTAAAAAATGGGAAATTGGATTTACGGTTTCCTATGATGCAAAATAACAAACTAATTGACCTGTCGGGTGATTGGCAATTTTATTGGGGAAAACATTTATCAGCAAGTGAAATGCAAAATCTAAAAATCCCGGATATACATTATATTAAAACACCTGCATCGTGGAATCGCTTCTATACAAATGGAACAAAAATACCAACCTATGGTATTGCCACTTATTATTTAAGAATTACTCTGAATGAAAAAGACAAAAACATTGATGGAAAATATGGGTTAAGAATCGGCAACATAATAAGTGCTTATAAATTATGGGTAAATGATAAGCTTGTTGCAAATGTTGGAAACGCTTCTACTACAGCAAAAAACTTCAAGCCAATTTATCTCCCGCAAACCTGTTTTTTTGAAACTGAAAGTGATACCATTGATATTGTATTGCAAGTAAGTAACTTCGTAGATCCAGTTTATGCAGGAATTTGGCAAAAGATTTATTTTGGACCTCGTGAGAGTATAAAATCTAACAATTGGGTAAAAAGTGGAATTACCTTTTTCTTTCTTAGTGCATTTATTATTTTCTTTATTTATCAGTTTAGTATCGGCTTTATACAAAAAAGCGATAAATCGCATTGGCTTATTGCCATACTATCATTAATTTCCTTTATTAAACTTTTTTTAGACGGCGACATATCTGTATATAATTTTCTTCCAAATCTAGATTTTGAAATCTATTATCGTTTATGGTTATCCACTTTTCTTATTTTCCCAATAACACTTCGACTTACAAAAATTGCATATCCATTAGATGGTAATAAATTGATTGAAAAGTCTTTATATTGGTTTTATAATATAATGTTTATTGTGGTTATTACGTTCAATATTCAATTAATTTTAGAAAATATCTACATAATTATTGTGGCAACTTTTTTATGTGGTATATATTTACTTTACATATTGATTATTGCAATCATTAAAGGTCGCAAATTTTCAATTATATCATTAATTAGTTATACGGTGATGTTGACCTTTATTGTAAATGATTTGGTGTTTTTAGCATCACAATTTACATTCGGATATTTATCACATTATGGAATCTTTTTTTACATATTAGTGCAATCAATTGTTGTTACGTCAAAATTTGCCTTTTCGCATAAAAAAGTATTGATATTGTCAAATAAATTAGCTGAATCGAATAAGAATCTTGAAGCCATTGTAGAAATCAGAACTAAAGAATTATATCAGACAAATTTGGAACTTGAAAAAACCAATAAGCAGAAAGATTTTTTGATTTCAACAATTTCACATGATTTAATGGGATTTTTCAACACTTTAATCACATTTTCGAAAACCCTTTTAAAAGATAAATCGCTTACTGAAGTTCAAAGTAAATCAATTAGTAAGGTTCTTCAAACTTCATATAATGGGTTTTTATTGTTGGATAATATCTTACCGTGGGCAAAACTACATATTTCGCATATTCCTGATTTCAAAAAAATTGATAATCTGAATTCATTAATAGAAGAAAACCTAAACCTATTTGCAGACCTAATAGAAAGGAAAAATTTAAAAACTAATATCAGTATTAACAACAATTTAATTTTTAATTGCAATATAGGTAATTTGAATACCATTTTAAGAAATTTATTGTCGAATGCAATTAAGTTTAGCAATATAAATGGACAAATTAATATTAGTAACAGTTTAAAAGATGGTCTTATTCAGATTAAAATTGAAGATGACGGAATTGGCTTGTCATCAGAAGACGTTTTGAGCATTTTTACTCCGGAAAAAACGATAAAACGAATAGGTACTGCTGGAGAACGTGGAAGTGGATTGGGATTGATGATTGTAAAAGAATTGGTTGAAAGTAATAATGGTAAAATATATTGTTATAGCGAAATTAACAAAGGTACTACCTTTGTATTAGAGTTTACATTAGTTTATTAATCAACATTTTATACTAATTGACTGTGAAAAAAATTTTAATAATTGACGATGAACAAGATTCAATAGATGTTTTTGAATTGATACTAAATAACTTAAACTATGAAGTTGTTAGCTTAACAAATCCAATGGATGCTATTCAGACAATTTCTAATTCAGTGCCGGATTTAATAATTCTTGATTGGTTAATGCCCCAAAAAGAAGGAATTGAGGTATTGAAAGAAATTAAAAAAACATCATATTTATCAGAAATACCTGTAATAATATCTTCAGGAATTAGAAACCATTCTAATAATTTAAATGAGGCATTAAGTTATGGTGCAATAGATTTCATAAAAAAGCCAATTGATGAAATAGAATTAGAAGCAAGGGTAAAATCGGCAATTAAAATATTCGATTATCTGAAAGAAACCCGAGAAATGCAAAATGAAATTCACAATAAGGAAATTGAAATTGCAGAGGCAAAAACAATTCATTATCAAAATGAATTGAACAAAAAAAATCGTGAAATGTTAGTTTCTGCAGTAAATATATTCCAAAACAAGAAACTAATAAACGTAATCAAAACTGAGATTTTTAAAGAGATTACTGAAATCAGTGAAACGCAGAAATTACAACTTATTAGAGTGCTGGATAGATTTGAGAACATATCAAATTCAATTAATTGGGATTTATTTGAAGTAAGATTTACCGAACTAAACGCAAATTTTTATAATAAAATTCAAATAGAATTTCCTAATCTTAGTAGTAATGAAGTGCGTTTATGTGCATTATTAAAACTAGGATTAAGCCCAAAAGAAATTGCCACAATTAATTACTCGAGTTATGAAGCTATCAGAAAAGCTATATATAGAATAAGAAAAAAAATAAAAATACAAGAAAAAAACGATTTAAATATGTTTTTTCAAGCGTATTAAAGTTAATGGTTCGTTATAAAAAATATTTTTTTGAACGCAAAGATGCAAAGTCACAAAGACGCAAAGAAAAACTGAAAGTTTTTGTCTTAGCGTTCTTTCTCTTGTTATTGAATATAAGGAATTTAAAACTTAGCGGCTTTGCGTTTATTCTTTGTTTTGAGCAAAGCTATTATTAGTTAAATTATTAAATTTAATTTATTATTAGTCAATACTATATAAATTTATAATGACCCATTGAAAGTAGAATTGCTATTAAACGAAACTTTTGAATAAGTGTTTATAAATCAAATAAATACTTAAGTATTATTCAAACTTCAGAATAAAAAAATTTTTTAAGAAAAAAACAATGGACTTTAAATATGATGTAATTGTTATTGGTGCCGGACATGCCGGAAACGAAGCTGCATGTGCTGCAGCAAATTTGGGTTCAAAAACATTGTTAATTACAATGGATATGAATAAAATTGGTCAGATGAGTTGTAATCCTGCAATTGGTGGTATCGCCAAAGGACAAATTGTTCGTGAAATTGATGCACTTGGTGGTCAAATGGGTATTATTACAGATCGATCAGCAATTCAATTTAGAATGCTAAATCGATCGAAAGGGCCAGCTATGTGGAGTCCACGCTCACAAAGTGACCGACAACAATATATTTATCAATGGACAAATACAATAACAAATACTCCAAATCTATATATTTGGCAGGATACAGTAAAAGAGTTGTTAATTGAGAACCAAACTGCAATTGGTGTAAGAACTGCACTTGGTGTGGAAATTAAAGCAAAATCGGTAATTCTAACAGCAGGAACTTTTTTGAGTGGATTAATGCACTTTGGGAAAAATCAAATAACCGGAGGACGAGTTTCTGAACCAGCATCGTTTGGAATTACAGAACAACTCAAATCCATCGGATTTTCTACAGATAGAATGAAAACCGGAACACCTTGTAGAATTGATGGCCGTACTATTGATTTTGGTAAAATGACTGAACAAATCGGCGAAAATGATTTTCATAAATTTTCATTTTTGGAAGAAGCAAAGAGAGAATTAACACAAAGAAGCTGTTGGATTACTTATACCAATGAAACTACACACGACGAGCTACGTAAAGGTTTAATTGATTCACCCCTTTACAACGGACAAATACAAAGTATTGGGCCGCGCTATTGTCCAAGTATTGAGACTAAAATTATTACATTTGCTGATAAAATTTCACATCAGTTATTCCTTGAACCCGAAGGTGTAGACTCGCAAGAGTACTATTTAAATGGTTTTTCATCTTCGCTCCCACTTCGGGTTCAGATTGATGCTATTCATACAATATCCGGATTAGAAAACGCACAACTTTATCGTCCTGGTTATGCAATTGAATATGATTTTTTCGATCCTACACAATTAAAACATACGTTGGAAACTAAAAGAATTAAAAATCTTTTCTTTGCCGGCCAAATAAATGGCACTACAGGATATGAAGAAGCCGGAGGCCAGGGATTAATTGCCGGTATCAATGCTCAT
>JBMOHG010000216.1:0-5423 GCA_049317965.1 Paludibacter sp. | reverse complement strand
AATTGTATGAGAAAACTATCGCTGATACTTTTTGTATCGTTGCTGACATCAATTTCACTTTTGGCACAAACAACTGCCAAAGGAATAGTGTATGATGCCGGTTCCGGAAGTCCGCTTCCGGGAGTAAAAATTACTTTTTTACAGCAAAACATTTCAACACAAACGAATGCTAAAGGTGAATTTACCCTTAGTTTTTTAAAAAACGGTGATGATGAATTGAGTTTAACACGTTCGGGTTATTTTACCCAGATAAAACTTGTAAATCTGAAAGCCAATACTGTAAATGATTTTGGTGAAATTAAATTGAAAGCTGATGTTCAAACAGAAGTAAAACAGGACGTTACACTTCAAATTAATGAATCGGAATTGAACGAAGATGAAGGACGTGCTTCTCAAAGTTCTTCCAGTTCATTGTCGTCGCGAGGTGATGTTTATAACTCGCAGGCTTCTTATTCATTTAGTCCTATGCGTTTTAGTGTTCGTGGTTATGAGCAATCGTACGAAACAACTTACATTAATGGTGTTCACTTTAACGGAATCGAACGTGGTGGTTTCAATTATTCTGCCTCAGGAGGATTGAATGATGCTATGCGTAATCAGGAAGAAGTAAATCCCATGGAAGCTAATTCTATTAGTTATGGTAATTTAGGTGGAACTACAAATATTAATACCAGAGCAAGTTCTTATGCTACAGGAACAAAAACTGGTGTTGCTTTCACCAATCGTTCGTATAAATTAAGGGCATCGGTAATTCATTCTACAGGTTTAATGGCAAATGGTTGGGCATTTACCGGCTCGGCTGCCATGCGTTACGCCGATGAAGGAATAAATGAAGGTACATTCTATAAATCGGCAGCATACTTTTTATCAGCCGAAAAGATATTCAATCCCAAACATAGTTTGTCATTGGTAACTTTTGGATCACCAACTCAACGTGCTTCGAGTTCCCCATCGACACAGGAAGTGTATTCATTGGCCAATTCTACTTACTATAATTCATATTGGGGATATCAGAATGGCAAGAAAAGAAGTTCAAGAATTGTACAAAGTTTTGATCCAACTTTTATTATTTCACATGATTTTAAAATAGATCAAAGCCAAAATTTACGCACGGGAGCTGCTTTCCATTATAGTATGTACAGCAATTCGGCACTTACATTTTTCAATGCGCCTGATCCACGCCCCGATTATTATCGCAATATGCCAAGTTTTCAGTATGATGGACAAGTTGGTTTGGATGGTTACATAAATGGTAATCCATATAGAGCAACCATGAATGAAATTACAAATTTATGGAGTTCGAGAGATCCTAAAGCAACACAAATTGATTGGGAAAGATTATATCAGGCTAATTACGACAATAATAAAGATAATCCGAACGAAAATGCCAAATATGTATTGGAACGCAGGCACAATGATTTGATGGAAACCACTTTAAATTCAACTTATACAAATCAGTTGAATAAACAGTTGAAGATTACTGCCGGTATCGAAGCCAAATACTCAAAAGGAATTCATTATAAAACAATGGACGATATGATGGGTGGAAATCTTTGGTTAGATAAAGATCAATTTGCAGAACGTGACTTAACAGGCTTGCTACAAGGTAAAGATGCTAAAATATCTCAAAATGATTTACGCAATCCGAATCGTTCAATTAAAGTAGGCGATAAATTTGGTTATGATTATGATATCGATATTATTGTAGCCAGTGCATTCCTTCAAAATCAATGGACACTTTCTGATATTGATTTATATTATGCTGCTAAAGTTACTTATACAGAGTTCAGTAGATACGGACGTATGGAAAACGGACGTGCCACTGTGGATAGTGTACAATCATTTGGTAGAGGAAAAACATGGTCGAAAACTACACCATCAGTAAAAGGTGGTGCAACTTATAAATTTGATAACCGTTCGAAAATTTCGTTTAATGTATTGGGCGAATACAGAGCTCCAATGCCTACAAACGCTTATATTTCACCTCGTATCAAGGATGGTTTTTTACCCGGAATTTCTGCCGAAAAAATGTTATCGTACGACTTAACTTATTCATTTTCATATCCGGGTATTAAGGGTAGAATTACAGGATTTGAGACACATACAAGAGATGGTATCGAATTAGCATCATATTATGATGACAGTTACCGTACTTTTATCAATCATTCATTATCCGGAGTAAATAAGCTTTACAGAGGTGTTGAAGCCGGTTTGGCGATAAAACTGAATAGCAGCTTTACTTTAAAACTTGCCGGAACTGTAGCCGATTATCATTATACCGATAGTGTAAAAGGAGTTTTAAGTCCTGAAAACGGTGCTTTTGATGATGTTACTGACTGGGTAATGATTAAAGATGTAAAATTAGCTACCGGCCCACAAATGGCTGCAAGTGTTGCATTGGATTATTTCCACCCGAGCATGTTGTTTTTAGGTGTTACCCTCAATTATTTCGATAATAATTATGTGGATATTGCACCATTGCGTTTTACTAAAAACTACATTTCACAATATCAATCGCAAGTACAGAGAGATGTATTAGGTGCTCAAGAGAAGCTGAATGGTGGATTTATGTTGGATGCTTCTATTGGAAAAGTATTTTACCTGAAAAATCGTCATTCGTTGAATTTTAATATTATGGCAAACAATTTATTAAATTCAAAAATGATTACAGGTGGTTTTCAACAAGCCCGTATTCCTGTAGACAATGTTGGTGCTACCACATTTATAACAGGTAATGTATTGAAATTTCCGGCCAAGTATTATTATGCTTTAGGACCAAATTTCTTTGCAACTATCTCCTATAAATTTTAATTATTCACCTTATTCAAAGTAAAATAAATATGAAGCTATATAATAAAATTGCCGGTTTAATACTGGTTAGCATAATTTTCTTTAGCAGTTGCACCGACATTGTGCCTGTTCAGTCGACTCATCAATGGACTACAACTCATACAATTGATGCATTAATAAAAGATTATGTGTCTAATGTTGGAGATTTACCAACGCGGACTCCTTCTTTATTTTCGGTTGACACCATACCTTCGAACAAAAATATTGTTATTAACGGTATCGTGGTTTCGAACGATAACGAAGGGAATATCTACAAATATCTGGTTATTCAGGATGTTATTACGGGTCGGGCACTGAAGGTTTCGATTGATGCCGGAAATTTAAGTGCAATTTTCCCAACAGGTCGTGCTATTTCTATCGATTGTAGCGGTCTGGCAATTGGAAAATATGCCGAAATGTTGCAAATGGGTATGCCTTTTTACAATACCACATCAGGTAAAGTAGGTTATGAAATTGGTCGAATTCCATATACATTATTTATGAACAGGGTGCAAGTAAATAATTCAACTATGAGCCCATTGTCGGAATATGTTGACACAGTAACTATCAGTCAGATTTTAACTGGTGGTACAAGTATGCATGGTAAATTAGTTTGTATCAAAAATGCATTCTTTACTGGTAAAGGTGCAAATTTTGGAGTTCCATCTACTATTAGTGCCTCAGAGAAAATATTTGCACCTACAACCAATGGAGTTGGTTTTCCTCAGAGTCGCGAAATTCAGGATGGAACTGGTTCGGTATTTATTGCCACCAGTGAGTATTCGAAATTTGCCACACGCAAATTGCCTGATGCTACTACGAAAGGTAATATTACTGCTATTGTAGGTTATTATAATGATAAAGATGCGTCAATTGATCCATCTAAAATTTATCACCAGCTTACATTACGTGCTTTAAGCGACCTTGGTACAGGTTTCGAAAGATATCATCAAGGATTAATAAATCAATAAAAAAAAGAAATATGAAAACTCTAAAATTATTATATCTAATTGTTGGTTCGTTATTTTTATCGCTTACTGCTTGCGATGGCATAATTGATCCTGCGCCTTCGCCTTCCGAAAAAATTGATAGCGAAACCTATATCTATTCTCAGACTTTTAAGAATGGAATTGGTGATTTTACACAATATAACGATTCTGGTAAACAAGTTTGGGTACCATCCTCAAATCAATACCTTATGATATCCGGAAATGTGGATAATGTGCCTTATGCTAATGTAGATTGGCTTATTTCGCCTGCTATTACATTGCCTAATGCAGTAAGTTCGGTAATGACTTTCGACTTTGTAACCCGCGATTTTGCCGATTTGGCAAACGAAGCTACCATTTGGATTTCGGAAGATTATAATAAAGATTCACTATTGTCGAAAGCTACATGGACACAAATTTTTACAGTGGAAGCAATGGCGAATGCAGCTGGATGGAATATGACCAATGCTGGTGATATTTCGTTGAAAGCATATATGGGAAAGAAAATAACCATAGCATTTAAATATGTATCGTCAAATAATAAAGCGGGTACATGGCAGCTGAAAAACTTTGTGGTAAAAGAAAGAAAACCGGTTAGTTTACCTTATTCCGAAACTTTTGCGGCAAGTAAAGGTAAATTTTCTGCTATCAATGTTTCGGGAGCTCAATACTGGTTAATCGATTCGCATGGTTATGCAACTATTTCGGGCTATGTGAGTTCGGTGAATAATGCCAACGAAGATTGGTTGATTTCTCCTCAAATTGATATGACCAAAGTTGCTAAAGCAAAGTTGACATTCGATCATGTTGCGCGCTACTTTGCAAATCCTAAAACAGAAGCCACTCTTTGGTATTCCGAAAATTACGATGAAGGTTTACCGTCGACAGCTACATGGAAACAGCTTAAAACTTATGCTATTAGCGACCCCGGAAACTGGACATTGTCAACGTCTCACGAAATTGGTTTGGATTCGTGCGTGGGTAAAAAAGTAAGTATTGCTTTCAAATATATCTCTACTGCTACCAAAGCCGGAACATGGGAACTTAAAAACTTTTATGTGCAGGAAGGTGCGCCATCCGACATTTATTTCTTCGAAGCATTTGATGAAAGTTTGGGTAAATTTACAACAAATAATGTATTGGGAGCTCAAACCTGGTATTTTAATTCGAGTAGTAAATATGCAATAGTGTCAGGGTTTGCAAACAGTGTAAGTAATGCCAATGAAGATTGGTTGATTTCACCTTCTATTGATATGATTGGAAAAACGGCAGCTAAATTGTCATTCGACCATACTATCAACAAAGGACTTGTAGCCAATATGCAAGCAAATCATACACTTTGGTTCTCGGCCGATAATGGAACTACATGGGAGCAAATTACTATTCCAACCTATCCGGCAGGCAACACATGGACATTTGTAAATTCGGGCAATATTGTAATTCCTGATAAATTCCTGGGGATTAATACCTTTAAATTTGCATTCAAATACTTATGTTCAACAGCCGAATCGGCAAGTTGGGAAATGCGTAATATAATTATTAAACCATAGGTTATATTTTATATTTATAAAGCAAAGCGGCTAACTCATTTTAAGGAGTTAGCCG
>JBMOHG010000215.1:0-5459 GCA_049317965.1 Paludibacter sp. | reverse complement strand
TACGGTGCAAAACGAATCACCATTACTCATCCACAATTAGGAATGATTAGGGATTATTTTTTCACTGTACCTGTCGAAAAAGCCACTGTGTACGAAATGGTTTTAATAACCGGCAGGGTCGAAACCGTGGTGGTCGACGAAATGAATAGTCAGTGGTTGGTTATCAATCCCGATCCGGCAGATGCCATGATTTACCTTGACGATAATTTTGTAAAAAGTGGGATGTATCAAGCCAAAGTAAAACCCGGAGTGCATACTTATCGAGTTGAATTAGGATTATATCATAACGAAGTTGGCAAAGTTGAAATTACTGACACAAAAAAAGTATTAAACGTAAAATTAAAACCAGCGTTTGGGTTCTTTTCTGTAACAAGCGAGCCCGAAGCAGGAGCAAAAGTGATTGTTGAAGGAAAAACACAAATTAAAACAACTCCTTTTACCAGTGAGGCTTTGGAAAGCGGAGAATATACTGTACAAGTGGTAAAAGAAATGTACCAACCAATTACTCAAAAAGTGATGGTATATGATGGACAAACCACACCAATCAATTTTATTTTACCTCCAAACTTTGCACAAATTAAAGTCAATTCACCCACAGATGCTACCATTTATATCAATAACCAACAGAAAGGAATAGGAACTTGGGATGGCAGACTTACTGCAGGGTCATATAGTTTTGAAGCCAGACGCGATAAACATCGCCCTGCCCGACAAGAAGTTATGATAATGGCCGGCGATAATAAAACAATTGAATTGCAACCAACTCCTATTTTTGGGTCATTGGATGTGTTGACTGATCCTCCGGGTGCAAGTATTATTATTGATGGTAAAGACCATGGTAGCAGTCCCAATACAATTTATAATCTGCCTATTGGTGATTGCACAGTTCAATTGACAAAAACCGGATATAATTCGTTAACAAAAATCATTACTATTACTGATGGAAAAAGTACTGAACTTGTTGAGACACTTTCTTCGGGAAATTCCACCGCGGTTGAGTCTACTGCAACAAATAATGTTGTACAATCGACAAATACCGAAAAAACTATAACCGTTAATTCTAATCCAACAGGCGCAAAACTATATATTGATGGCATGTTGGTAGGACAAACACCATATACCGGAAATTTAAGTTTTGGAAATCATCTTTTGCGTGCTGAGCAAGGTATGGAAAAAGTTGATAAGGCTATAACAATCTACCAAAACGGTGGTGAAAGTAATTTCAATATAACTTTTGCCCAACAAGCATTTATGGAATCGACTAATGGTTTATTGGGCTCCGAACAACCATCTGTTAACGCTAATTTACCTTTGCTTTCAAAAGAAATTACAGTAAATTCCAATCCAAATGCTTCCAATCTTTATATTGATGGCACTATGGTGGGACAAACTCCATATAATGGTTCAATCCGTTTTGGAAATCACATTTTACGCATTGAGAAAGATGGACAAGTTGCCGAAAAAACGATTACAGTTCTCAAATCGGGTGGCGAAACTAATTTTATGTTGGCAATTTCGCAACAACCAATAGCTGAAAATACAATGAGTTCAAATGCTCAAAAAACCGTTCATATTAGTAGTAAACCTTCGAATGCTGACGTATATATTGATGGTAGATCGATAGGCAGAACGCCAATTGACTATGAGTTAGCACTTGGAAAACACAGTCTGATTATTACTACCGGTTCAAAAAAGAATGCACAGGATATAGATGTAAATAGTACATCGGATACTGATTTGTTTTTCGAGCTTTTTGATTGTTATTCTGCAAAAACAATCACTTCAATTCCAAGTGGAGCTACTGTAATGATTAATGGTGAAGCAAAAGGAACTACGCCTTTGGTTTACAATATGATAAACAAGGAAGATGATATTATTTTGAAACAGAAAGGCTTCAAACCTTACAAGGAATCAATTATGTGCGATAGTAAAGGTTTGACGGCAAAATTAATTTCTGACAAAACAAAAATAACAAGATTATTTCTTTCAGGTGGATTAACCATTCCATTTATTCAAAAATCATCAACCAGCTCAACTGCTGATAGTTTAACTTATGAATTTAGAATTGGCTTGGTAAAAACTACAGGACTTTATTTGAAAGTGACTACCAATTTAGGAACACCTATAGTACCGGATTACACAATAAATGATATGCCGACCGATTATTATTATAAAACAATCGACTCAAGCCCAACTTATTATACAAATCGCTTCGGTGTTGTGGCTGGCTTAATGCTTCATTTTAAGCCGTTTATGATGTATGCTGGAGCCGGACTTGGTTCTTATTCACATTATACAAGTGCAAAATTGTATAATTATTCGAATAACTATGAATACAGTGGAGCTTTTAATATCGGAGATAAAACTTCAATTTCAGGTTTAGAAACTGATGCAGGTATCGTTATTAATATAAAACCATTTGGTATAACGATAGGTTACTCTTCTATAGGTTTCCAGTACAATGAATTAACTTGTGGCGTTGGAATCCTTTTCTAATCCGGTAACGAATAATTAATAAAAGACATTTTCAAATTAGGTTTATCATTCAATTTATAATTATGAAACGAATCAATTTATCTACAGCATTTTCCGGAATAAAATTTAATAGTAAAAAACTCTTATTTTTTATAATAGCTCTCTTTTCTATGTTTTCGTGTCTTGTTGAAGAAGAAATACCCGAAACAAATTTTGAAGTAACTATTGAAACAGTAGATGCAAGTTCTATAACGGATAGTTCAGCAATTGTAGGAGTTATAATTTCTTCCAATGATAAAAGTCAAGTGTCGTTAACCATCGGTGTATGTTTAAATACTACCGGAAACCCAACGACATCGGACTTGGCATACGAAGGAAGTGGCGAATTAGGACAATTTACAGTAAAAATAACTGAATTGAATGCAGCCACAAAATACTATGCAAGGGCTTATGTAACCAATGCAGCAGGTACAACACTTTATGGGAATGAAGTCTATTTTACAACAATGCCAAAAAATGCAGGAACAGTAACCGATGCAGATGGAAATGTATATCAGACAGTTAAAATAGGAAGTCAAATTTGGATGGTTGAAAACTTAAAAACAACCAAATACAATGATGGTACTAGTATTCCTTATGTGACCGTAGATGCGACTTGGGTTAGTCAAACCACACCGGCATATTGCTGGCTTTCAAATAGTGCAGTTAATTATAAAGAAAGTTATGGCGCATTATACAATTGGTATGCTGTAAACACCGGAAAGCTTGCACCTGCAGGATGGCATGTACCTACTGATGCCGACTGGACAGAACTGACTACTTATTTAGGAGGCGAAATTGATTGTGCCGGCCAATTAAAGGACAAAGGAACAGCGTTATGGTTAACTCCAAATACAGGAGCAAATAATATTTCAGGTTTTACCGGGCGCCCTGGTGGTAGCCGAAGTAATGATGGATTATTTTATGGAGTTGGTGGATATGGTTATTGGTGGACATCGACCGAAGGAAATGCAGCAGGTGGATGGGGTAGGAGTTTAACTTATAATACTACAACTGTAGGCAGATTAAATTATTACAAAGGATGTGGTTTTTCAGTTCGCTGTATTAAAGGTGACCCACTCGGATTCCCGGTATTAACAACAACTGATATAAGCTCTATATCAACAACTTCTGCTAGTAGTGGTGGTAATATTACCTCAGATGGTGGAAGTACAATTACAGCACGGGGTGTATGCTGGAGTACTAAAACAAATCCAATAATTACCGATACTACTAAAACAACAAATGGCGCAGGAATTGGCAATTTTATCAGTACAATATCAGGTCTAAAAGCTTCAACTACTTATTATGTAAGGGCTTATGCTACCAATACAATGGGAACTGCTTATGGAAATGAAGTGAGTTTTACCACTTCTACTCCGGTAGGATTACCAACACTTAGTACTACCACACCAACTTCAATAACCAGTACTTCTGCTGCCGGAGGTGGTAATATTACAAGCGATGGTGGTTTAATAGTAACTGCGCGTGGTATCTGTTGGAGCACAGCAGTAAATCCAACAGTATTATTAACTACAAAAACTTCCAACGGAACCGGAATCGGAACATTTACAAGTTCTATGACCGGATTAACCGCCAATACCACTTATTATGTAAGAGCTTATGCTACCAACAGTGCCGGTACAGCTTATGGAACTCAGCTAAGTTTCACTACAACAAATGTAGCAGCTGCACTTCCAACTGTAAGTACAACAGCTATTAGCTCAATACTTACAACGAGTGCTACTAGTGGTGGAAATATTACTGCCGATGGTGGTGCAACAGTCACTGTAAAAGGTGTTTGCTGGAGTACAACAGCAACACCTACCATAGCAAATAGCAAAACTTCTGATGGTATTGGAACTGGCACATTTACAAGTTCAATAACAGGTTTAACAGCCAATACCACCTATTATGTAAGGGCTTACGCTACCAATAGCGTTGGTACTAGTTATGGAAATGAAGTGAGTTTTAAAACAGCGTCAGTCACTAATAATTTATTGACCAATTATGATTTTGAAACATGGTCTGCAGGAGTTCCAACTGGCTGGACATTAACAACTACAACGGGTGGAACAGTTACACAAAGTACAACCACACCTACAGGTTCGGGAAGTTCTTTCCAGATTGCAGGTCCTACTGCTACTTATTCGATAAGTCAGGTTATACCACCACCTGCAGGAGCATCAACATTTGACACAAACAAAACCTACAAAATATCAGTAAAATATCTCGCTAAAGCTGGTGATGGTACAGATGCAAGAGTATGGAGTAGTTTTGTAACCAGTGCCGTAGGTGTTACACCATTAGTTTATTATATAACTCCCACTTCACATTTAGATTCTGTACTTTCATATTATTCATTACATGGCCCTGGAGGATATAGAACACTTTCAGCAGGAGTTTTTGGAGATGATTATAATACCTATTTGTTAGACAATCGTATATCCGGACTCTGGCATACTTACAGTTGTTTATTTAAATTTCCAGCAGGAATTACACAATTTGGATTTATGGTAAGAACCTATTCTGCATCAACGGTTATTTGGGATGATATGTATTTTGGTGAATATGATGGAGTATCACCAACTTCAGGATTTATGGGAACAAGTTCTATATCAGGTGTAACAGCAACTTCTGCAACAAGTGGAGGCTATTTTGTTAATGATGGAGGTTCAAGTATAATTACACGAGGTGTGTGTTGGAGTACAGCCCCAAATCCGACGATATCAAACTCGAAGACCGTTGATGGTAATGGAACAAATACTTACACTAGTTCAATCACCGGACTAACTTTAAATACTACTTATTATGTACGGGCTTATGCAACCAATAGTGTAGGTACATGTTATGGTGACGAGCAAATATTTAAAACCAGTATTGTATCAACAGTTCCTGTAATATCTACCACTGCTGTATCGGCAATAACCGCTACAACTGCTACT
>JBMOHG010000214.1:0-5461 GCA_049317965.1 Paludibacter sp. | reverse complement strand
AAAATTTATCGAACCATCAAATATTATTATTTGCACAATGCCAAATCAATTGCCTCCTGCTTTAGCTGGAGGAAAAAGGATAATGTATTATATTGGCTTTAGCCGAAATGCTATACATAAATATTTTGGCTAAAGCCAATGCCTTTATTCCTATTTCAGAATGGGCTAATGCTCAATCCTATTGAAATAAATTGAATTGATTATTTGTCTTTGAACTTTTCAAACCCATGCTTTGCAATCAAATCATCAATTTCATCATCATAAGAGTGCGAACCATGATTAACTTCTTGATTTTTGATATAATTTCTAACTGTTTCAATCATTGATTCAGAAACTGAAACGCCATAATATTCATCTTGCCATTCAAATTTTTCTTTTGTAAGTCCTTCTTTATTAATCCAGAATGACGATTCACCCTTTATCAATTGCATTGTTTTTGAAATAGTTTGGTCAACACCCAACGATATCAAGCAATGGCAATGTTGTGAATATCCATTTACAAAATCTACAAAGATACCCTTCTTCTTGGCATTTTCCTTTATATGAAACCAAACCTTGTCACGTATTTCTTTTGTTTCAAGAGATTCAACTCTGTTTTTTGTGCTCCATACAAAATGGATATAAATTTTTATAAATGGCATAGATTTAATATGTTGAGAATTTTATGTTTTCGGCTAAAGCCATTTTTTATTAATCATTTTTTTGAATGGGCTAAAGCCCAATCCTATTGAACCAAGTTTGCTTCCAATTATCTTATTTATTTTTGATGGAATTAATCCCTAATCCTATTCAACAACAACTATGATGAATTGCACCCTTCCAAATCAATTGCCTCCTGCTTTAGCTGGAGGAAACAAGATATATTGTTTTATTGGCTTTAGCCGAAACATTATCATAAATTTTTCAGCTAAAGCCAATGCCTTTTTCTCCTATTTAAGAATGGGCTAAAGCCCAATCCTATTGAACCAAGTTTGCTTCCAATTATCCAATTAATCTTTTATAGGATAAATCCTCAATCCATTTGAACTAGAATAATATTACTATGCTATTTTATACAATTCAACTTCTAATTCTTTAATCGCTTCTAAATACTTATCCCGACTTCCAAACTCTTTTATAATTTCAGTCAGCGAACCAAATTCATTCATTGGCGGTACGCTCAACACCGACATGCTTTCAATGTTTTCAATGCCCTCATCGGCATACTTATCCAGCAATGCTTCTAATACTTTTCGGGCTTGGTCGCCATATTTCGTAAAGTAGTTTCGTTTCTTTACATTATTGGCACGTTCTTTACGAGTCAAAGGTGGCTGGTTGTAAGCAAGATAACATATCAAATCAAATAAATCTACTTCTTTGTCAACTGCCTCATACAAAGCATCCACCAAAACACCTTGCATAGTAAGTTCATGAATAATAGCTTCCTTTTTATCGGCATCCGACCATGTTGTAAAGAATTCATTCAAAGTACCATATTTACCTGTGATAATTTCGCGGGTATGGTCTCTCAGGCTCACGGTTATGGGTCTGCCATGTTGGTCGAAATATAATTCGCGACTAATTAGTATGGCCACATTTACACCATTAACATACACCTTTTCACGTGGTGTGCGAACAATCGTTTCGGGTGTTCGTGGTTCATCAACGTATGGTTTTGCAGGTTCTGTAAGTTCAAGCTCTTCGCCGGTTTCATTGTCAATTACAGGTTCTACAATATTGTCTTCTTCATCAATCACATCGCCCAAATCCACGTCTTGGGTAATTGGTTTTATCCGTATTGGATCACCATCAAAAGCGGTATCGGCAAATAAATCAGTGGCATTTCTGAAATCCAAAATGGTGAAATAGAGTTTGCCGTATTCTTCGTTGATACGTGTGCCACGACCAATGATTTGCTTGAACTTGGTCATAGAATTGATATTGGCATCCAACACTATCACCTTACAAGTTTGCGCATCTACGCCAGTTGTCATCAGTTCGGAAGTGGTAGCAATAACAGGATAGCGTTCGGCAGGGTCAATGAAATTATCGAGTTCGCGCTTGCCCTCATCGTTATCGCCCGTTATTTGCATGATGTATTTGTAATTTTCGGCCACCAAATCCGGATTGTGTCGTGCCAAAGCAGTTCGCATCCGTTCTGCATGGTCAATATCCACACAAAACACGATGGTTTTGGCAAAACGGTCGTATCCCTTTAAAAACTCAGTCAGTTTTTGGGCTACAATATCGGTTCTTTCATCAATAACCAGGTTTTTATCAAAATCTTTGCGATTATAAATGCGGTCTTCAACCTCGTTTCCATCTTTATCCAATTTGCCTTGTTCAGGTCGCCAGCCCTCGACATCCACATTCAACGCCACACGAATAACTCTGTATGGTGCAAGGAAACCATCATCAATACCTTGTTTTAGCGAATAAGTGTAAATAGGGTCACCAAAATACTCCGAATTACTGGTGGTATCGGTTTCCTTTGGCGTAGCCGTCATACCAATATGAGTTGCTTTTTTGAAATAAGTCAGAATCTCACGCCAGCTGCTATCGTCCTTGGCACTACCACGGTGGCACTCGTCAATCACTATTAAATCAAAGAAATCTTTTGAGAATTGTTTGTACACATTGGCCACAACATCAGTTCCAGAAAGTCCTTGATACAATGCCAAATACACTTCAAAGCTTTTATCAATTTGTCTGTGTTTTACCACCGTCATTTTGTCTTTAAAATGTCGGAAGTCACCACGTCTTGTTTGGTCAATCAACGAATTGCGGTCAGCCAGAAACAGAATTCGCTTTTTAGCCCCACTTTTCCAGAGCCGATGAATAATCTGAAAAGCAGTATATGTTTTTCCTGTTCCTGTTGCCATTACCAACAAAATTCTGTTCTGTCCACCGGCAATGGCTTCCACGGTTCTGTTGACTGCTATTTGTTGGTAATATCTAGGTGTGCGTCCACTTCCATCGAAGTAATAATCTTGTGATGCTATCTTTTCAGCTTCAGGGGTGGTTATTCCTTTGTAAGTTTTATATTTCTCCCAAAGAACTTCGGGTGACGGAAAGTCGTCTATATCAATTTCGGTTTCTATATTGTCATCTGTTGCAGTGCGGTCATGAAACAAAAAACCATCACCATTGCTACTAAAAACACAGGGAATATCTAATATTTTGGCATAATCCAACGCTTGTTGAATTCCAGACCTTACAGAATGTTTGTTGTCTTTGGCCTCAATAATGGCAATAGGGATATTGGCTTTGTAATAAAGGATGTAATCGGCTCGCTTTCGTTTACCACGGGCGGTAAGTTTACCTCGAACATAAATTCTACCATCAGTAAATGAAACTTCTTCCAATAATTGTGTATGTAAATTCCACCCTGCTTTTTCAATGGCTGGAGTAATAAACTTTGAACAGATATCACGTTCCGATAAAGATTTTTTGTCCATTTTACAGCAGTTAGATTCAAGATTTTTAAAGTCACAAAACTACTAAATCATTTTCACATTTCACCACTTTCCGTTAATTAATTTCACATCAGGCTGTTTTATTAAGATATGTCTTTAATTTATTGATGTTGTGGATAGTGTAACGAATTGTATTTCTTATTTTTATAGGTTTGTTTATGCCTGTTTTTCGGTAGATTAGTAAGGTCAAGCATATCTAAAACCTTTATGGAGGTGTAATAATTCAGAAGTTAACGTAATAAATAATTAACTACAGGAAAACGGGAAATTCGCGACTAATATTTTACAACCAGTGAATCCAATTACTTTGATCATTCTTTCACCTTGTTGAAGTCTAAACAGAAGCTATGATTCCAAAATTATTATTCAGGTCTTTGGAAGGAAAAGTGGAGAAAATATACCAGAAAAAATTATAACTGGTCAATGAATAAATACAATGCTTTTTCTGAATAAATTTCGGTTATAACCCAATTTCGGGTTTAGTCATTCTGCCTGCAATTATTTGTTCCAGGCAACTTTATGATAATACAACTTTTACCTTCTACAACTCTCCTGAAACTTCAATATATCCGCCAATCAACATATTTGAGTTATTTTTACCAAGTCTGGAGTGCCTTACCAATACATTTGAGAATCAATTTGTGTAGTACTGAAATAGTATGCACAAATGTAAACAAGATACAGAAATGCCATCACCTCGATCTTTGTGAAGGCTATAACAATTGAATTCCTCAAAACAAAAGAATCTTTTTCAGTGTTTGATATTCATTTATTTTTACGAACTTTGCAAAAAAATAAATTTATGGATAAGGAATTAGAATTGAGTTTATTAAATTCATATCGTTTTACATCGGATAATGACCCAACTGATGAACAGCTTAATCAGATAATGAAAGAGGTGGCAATAGACGTAAGAAAGAGAGCTGAAATTGCCAACAGAAAGTTTCAGGAAGAACTGCGCCAATTATGCTTATTGAAGTCCAAACAGAAGTTATGAATCCAAAATTATTATTCAGGTCTTGGGAAGGAAAAGTGGAGAAAATATACCAGAAAAAATTATAACTGGTCAATGAATAAATACAATGCTTTTTCTGAATAAATTTCGGCAATAAACCATTAATACTAAGTCTTTCTGTCTGCTACTGGCTTAATATTCTGATTGTTTTATTTTATTTTCTGCAACTCACCTGAAACTCCAATATATCGATCAAACTATAACGGATACTACTCCCAATTGGATGGTAATGAATTTTGCCATCTTTTCGTAAGTTTATCAACGTTCTTTTGGAAATACCCAATATTTCAGCGGCTTTGTCTTCAGTAATTAATTTTGCCATTTCTATCGGATTCAACAACATACTAACCTTTGCATCAAGACTTTCAATCTTCTGCATTAATAACTCCACCAAATTAAAGGTGTTGTCATTGGTTTGTATGTACTTTGTCTTATCCATTTAATCGTAAATCTGTTTTTTTAGATTTTAGTAAATTAATATCTGCTTGTTTTTTTTCACCGCAAACTTATCATTTCAATTTGCGTTTTCAAAGGACAAAATTTATAGTTAAAATTACGTACACGTAATTAGCTGTTTTACTGGTATTTATCGTTCTCTGAATCGTTACTTCAATTTTATATGCAATATTCTCGCTTTTTATTTACATTTTCTTGTTCAAAATACAGTTTGTTTTGTTGAAATTGCATTTCCTTTTTTTGTTTGGGATATAACTTCAAATGACGTTCCGTATTAGTGTGCAATAGTACAAATTCAATTATTCGTTTTGTACCCATAATTGCAATACATTTTCGCCACAAACATATCATTTCAAACTATGTTTCCAAAGGACAACTTTTTACCCCTCTCAGAATATGCTGTAAAGCTACTAAAACAGACCTGTTCAAAAAAGGACATGTTTTCGACTAAAGTGTTAATTGCTTTTTCAGCACTAAAATTACTATTTTTGGTTACTATTTTCACCCTGTCATTTTAGTGCTTTTTAGCGTAAAT
>JBMOHG010000213.1:0-5510 GCA_049317965.1 Paludibacter sp. | reverse complement strand
GATTCAATACTACCGTCAGCTTTTAATTGTTTCATTGCTTTGTCAACTTCTTTACGGTCGAGGCCAGTCAAATCAACTAATTTTCCTGCATTAACCGGAACACCGGCTTTTTTCATTGCTTCTAATACTTGTTCTTTTACTTCCATAATTTTTATTAAATTTAAACCCTAATTCCAAAAGGGAATAAGAGAAGTTATTTTCGATTTTATATTTGTTTTAGACTTAAGAAACTTAGTCTTAAAGCCCCATTAGGGGTTTGGGGTTCTTCTATTCTATATTTTTCCTTACTTTTTTCAAAAATGCTTCCATTCGTTCAGAGTCTTTGTCGTCAATAATTTCCATAAGTGTCTTCAATTCCGCACGGATTTTTTCAACCTGATTGTGTGTGTGCGGATTGAATAGAATTTCAGTAAGCAAATAGTCATCTTCGCCCAAAAGTCCTTTGGCTATGTCCATGTGGCGCTTAAACGTTGTTCCGGGAGCTTCTTGTGGAATCATAACAGATGCAAAAACCAAAGTAGATGCAAATGGAATGGAGAGCGAATAAGCAATTGTTTCGTCATGTTCTTCGAAACTGTATTCGAAAATTCTTAGTTTTAGCGAACCATACAAATCCTTGAAAAATGCTTTTCCCATGTGATCGGATTCCGAAATGATAATTGCACTTTGCGTACTCAAATTATCGAGTGTGGCAAATGTAGGACCGAACATTGGGTGAGTAGAAACATATCGCATTCCGGTACTATCGTAATACTCTTGAATGCCGGTTTTAACTGAAGCAATATCAGAAATTATACAGTTTTTTGGAAGATAAGGCAATACTTTTTCAAATGCATCAATCGTATATTTCAATGTTACGCAATTGATTACCAAATCCGGCTCAAATTCACGAATCTCTTCGTATTCTGTCATGCGAAGGGTGTTAAATACAAATCGCAACCTTTGTGGATTGGTATCAAACAATGCTACTTCGTGCTGAATACACATAACATCAGTAAGGAATGTGCCCATTTTTCCGGCACCTAGAACAAGTATTTTCATTTTGTTGAGTAAACGAGTAAACAAGTAAACGAGTTGACTTGCAACATGAGTTTATTTTTGTCTACAAAAATTGGTCTAATTGATATTTTACTTTTTCAGGCAACAAAGGTAAAAAAAATTATGTTGATTTGCGATTCAAAGCTATTAAAATTCCCAATTAAGACTTAGAGGTCTTCTTACCGTATTCCTTTTCAATTTTTAAAAATGGAATAATTGCCAATGTGGGTATGGCGCAAATCATTACCCAAATAAAGAAATGATTGTAACCTAACATGTCTTGTAGCCAACCTGCTATCATTCCCGGAAGCATCATTCCCATAGCCATAAATCCGGTGCATATAGCGTAATGAGCCGTTTTATGTTCGCCGTTGGCAAAATAAATCATATAAAGCATATAGGCTGTAAATCCAAATCCATAACCGAATTGTTCCAATGCAACTGCCAGATTAATAAGAATCAAGCTTTCGGGTGTGAACCACGACAAATATAAAAATGCCAGATGCGGCAAGGTAATGCACAATGCCATTGGCCAAATCCAGTATTTCAGTCCTTTGCTCGAAGCGGCAATTCCCCCTACAATTCCCCCAAGCGTAAGCGAAATTACACCTACTGTTCCATATACCAATCCCACTTGTCCGGTAGTAAGACCAAGACCACCAACTTCACGAGCATCGAGCAGGAAGGGTGAGGCCATTTTTACCAACATGGCTTCGCCCAACCGGTAAAGCAACATAAATGTAATGGCAAGTCCTACGCCTGGCTTTTGGAAAAATGATGCAAATGTACGTCCAAACTCATGCATAACATCTTTTGCTGAATTTGTTTCGGTTGAATGATCGGATACGGGTTGAGGTAAAATAAAACGGTGATATACAAAAAACAACATGAAAAATCCGGCCAAAATAAAGAAAGTGATGCTCCATGCCAGTTTTATATTCCCCGAAATTCCTTTGAAATTGCTTCTAATTTCGTCTTTTAATTTATAGTCCAATTGTACAACGATGTAAGCAGGTTTATCCCAATTTGCGGCGGTAAAAACCACTCTTTCGCCCGAAACAAGTGAAATACTTTTATCTCCTCCGGCAAAACTAGAGTTCAAAACTACGTTTTCATCATTTGCAGGTTGTTTGGTAAGACGCACTGCAATAACTGCTGCATTTCCTACTTTTCCGTCGGTGCCGGCAATGACATTTCTTTTTTCTCCAAAATTGCCTTTAATAAATTCACCCAGTGGAGTTGAAACATTTTGCGTCCACCACGAAGCATTATCGCTTTTAAGTTCGGCAGCAGTCTTTTCGATGGCAATAAATCCGTTTTTCTGATTTTGTTCAGATACAAAAGTTTTGATTTTACTCAATGAGTCGGCCGAAATATTGTTTGTATTCAATACCAGATTTTCCGGAAATGCAACAAAAGTCATATTATCTGTTTTTGGAACAGCGTAGTTTTCAGCATTTAGTTTCAACTCAGTTTGTGTGCTGTTGGACGATTGAACGCTGAATTTCATTGGTTCCAGACCGGTGAAAGTTTCAAGACTTCCGGCAATAATTATTAAAAGTCCTTGTCCGGTTATCATTGCTAAACGATAGAACGTACTGCGTATTCCAACAAAAAAAGATTGCTGTGAACTGTCCAGTGCCAACATATAAAAGCCATCGGCAGCAATATCATGTGTGGCCGAACTGAAAGCAATTAACCAAAGTACTGCCAGTGTTGCCTGAAAGAAAAATGGCATTGGAATTAAAAATGCTACTCCGGCCAATCCCGCTCCTATCAACAATTGCATGGTGACTATCCACCAGCGTTTGGTTTTTATTAAGTCGACAAACGGACTCCAGAAAGGTTTAATAACCCACGGCAAATACAGCCAACTGGTATACAATGCAATGTCGGTATTGGAAATGCCGAGGCGTTTGTACATAATTACTGCCACCGTCATGGCCACTACATAAGGCAGTCCTTGTGCAAAATAAAGGGTTGGAATCCAAGCCCAGGGGGAACGATTTTTACCCCTAACCCCTAAAGGGGAATCGGAGTTACTATTGGTTTTCTTATTTTTATCTATATTCATTTTTTAAAAGTAGATTATGATTTCAATGTTCATGTTTTACGATACTAATTTTTGTTCCACGCAATTTATCCCGCTTTGGGCGGAGGGGTTAGGGGTATATCTTTTTTAATTCTGCACCTCTAAAATAATGCTTTAAAATAGCATCGTATTGATATCCTTTTTCGCCCATTACGGCTGCACCAATCTGGCAAAGTCCCACGCCATGCCCCCAACCAGCTCCTGTGAGGGTGAAATATTGTGGTATATTATCAATTACTTCCAATCTGTCAATTACAAACGCCGAACTATAAAGATGTGAATTGGAAAGCCATTTCCTAATTTCGAGTTCTTTTCCCACTATTACAGATTGTTTTGTGCCAATGATATTGAGTTCGATAATTCGTCCCGATTCGCCACGTTTTAATGGAATCAAATCGATAATTTCCCCAAATTCAATGCCCGAACGTCGCATCAACAATTCAGCAATTTCAGCTTGAGTATATGTAACTTTCCAACGATAAAAGTCAGTTGTTTCCTGATCGTAGTTGTTCAAAACCTGCCGTAACACTTTCTTGTCACTTGTATTGCAAAATGCTGCGGGCGATTGACGAATCCATTTCTGATCGTTTTCCTCCACAGTCAAATCCAGATTGTAGCCTTCTGGATTGGTTGGATTATCAATCACAGGCGTAAGATATGGATAATGTTCCGGTGCCCAACAATTTTCGAATGTTTCGGAAATTCCTCCGCACGACTTACTGAAACGCGCATCGCATATTTTATTTTCAAACATCAGTACTTCACCCCGAGTGGCTTCAATTGCTTTTTCTACAGCTGAAGTTGATGCTCGCGTAATGCCCTGATAGCGCTGGCAATGATCGTCGGCACAAACATCGAAATGCGTGTGGGCGTCACGTTCGTACCATTTTATATGGTTGACAGTTGACGGTTGACAGTTATCAGTTATCAGTTGATAGTTGACATCATCGTATTCAATCTTGGCTCTTTTTTCTTGAATTTTTTGTCTTTTGTCTTTTGTCTGCGTTCTTTGTTCTTGTATCGGATGCAACAACCAACTACGAGAAATGACGGCATGGGCCTTCAGTAATTCGTCCGATGCTTTGGCACTCATCTCGCTGGATATTACACTGGTGAGGTAATCTTCAACTTTAATTCGATTGATGGCGGTCAGCAATGGGGCATGCCCAATTGCTGATGTTACAATAATTTTTAAATCTCCTTTGAACCGTTGATTTTCCTTGCGTTCCCAGTGAAAATTAATGCCAATCACCACATCAATCAAATCGAATGAAGCATCGTCACTCATGGGTTCGAAGATAATTTCTTCGAAATTATTATTATCGAAAACAATAGTTTCTCCGCTACAAATAGCTTTTTGAGTGCCCCTATAGCTTTTTCCGTTGTTGGCAGAAAAAGTTCCGTTCAGCACGAATTCAATTTCGTTAGCTGTTAGAATACCGACATGAATAATTGGTTCTGATTTGCTCATATATTGTAAAACCTGTCCGTCAACTGACGAATGATTAAATTGTAAATTAAAAAGAGACTTGTTCAAAAATACTCACCACATCTTCTTTTGTAATTCTATCAAAATGACTCTCCAAAGGCGTAATAAATATGCCGCACATCTCCACTGTGGCAGGGCTAACCATTAATTGTTGGTCGCCTTCGGCATTATATTGCCATGGGCGAAAAGCCTTGCGTGGAAGGATAAATGTGAACCATTTTTCATTTTCATAATTACAAACGATATTCATCATTGGCTCAGTTCCCCTCACATCAAAGTGAGGAAGGGGTGAGTTAAAATGATTATACAATTTTTCAAATGCATCTTTTGCGCTTGCAATGTCGGAAGATTCAATACAATAAACGTTTCGCAGGTAATTCTTCATCTGGAAAAGTTGCATTTTCTCTGTTGTTACAAGTAAGTCGGTATGTGTATTTTTTAGCCGTTTATAATCATTCACCAAAGGTAAAAAATCTTTTGTTCCAGCCTGAAAATGTGCATGATCGGGTGCTGAAGCACCACAAGCGGGACCATTATAAAAAATCAAATACTCATCAATTGCCTTTGCAAGCTCGAGCATATCGGTAAAGTAAGGAAGTATTTGTTGGTCGACATGCTCTTTGCGAAGAATGGTAAAATGCTCCGGAAAAATAGGAAAAGGATTAACCAGAATTTCATAATCGCCAAATTCAATGCTTTTTTGTACCAAAGGGCGATTTTCTGCACATAAAAAACATTTACGTTCAGCAATGGATTTAGCATCCGTTTTTGCGCCCGAAGATGCCATTCTAGCTGGATTAAACTGAACCTTTACTTCGTAATCGCCAAACGAAAACGACTTGGTTCGTACGGTTTTAAGTCCTGCGAAATTGGTTTGCGCAAGAGGCCAAT